>VMSR01000241.1 GCA_013792075.1 Desulfobacula sp. | reverse complement strand
GTGGGGTATGACAAGGTTGGTGGACTGGTCGGTTGCCACTTGCACCACCGGGGTCCAGAACGGGTAGCCCAGATAATCGCACCGGATCTTATAATTGCCCGTGGGGACGTTAAAGGTGGTATTCCCGCTGGCATCTGTGGTGCCGGACTTGCCAAGATAGGTACCGGATTCCGAGAACAGATAGGCGTTTACATTGGCAAGGGCAAGGTTTTCTCCCTTGTTCACGGTAAAGGTCAGGGTACCGCCCTGGCTGTCAATGGAGATGGCTTCTCCGGTATTTGGGGTGATATCGGAGAAAAACTGGGTCCCCAGAATGTCGGCCCTAAATTTATACGCCTGATTTTGGGGCAGGCCAAAGGTTATCTGTCCGTTTTCGTCGGTTAAGCCGTTGATCCCCAGGTAGCGGTTGTTCTCGTCAAACACATAAACCCGGATGCCCCCGAGGGGATTGCTGTTTTGGATTACGGTGATGACCTGATTGATTTCAACAATTTCCATGGCAAGACTGCCCGAAGACAAGGGAACTGTAATGTGGCACATAATCTAAGGAATTTGGGCAAATGAACTCAGATTTTTGAAAAATAATATTTTTTCTATAGAAAATCAATTCATCAGTTTAGTGCAGGTCAGTTTCTGGATCACAATACTGTCTCGGACAAACTCTGATGCACATGCACCTCCCCTTCCTATAAATTTGGTTTCGCACTTGGGCTCGCCTGCCAGAATGTCAAAAAATTAAGCAAAATTTAACCGGGAATTCTCATTGTTTAAGCTGGAGGCCTTTTTTTAAATAAAAAAACATAAATATTCTTTAAATACCCATAACAAAAGAGGAGCATAATTAGACTAAATGGAATTTTTCCAACTCCTGTGAGCCATGAAGCAATAAACACTAAAAACAAGCCCGGAGAAGCGATTGTATAAAAAACCAAAAACATTTTCGCTTTACCAAATTTATCTTCCTCATGATAGTTTGCTCCAATTATACGTTTCTCAATCAAAATAGGTGTTATAAACATAAGGATAGCAGAGTTTAAAAATAAAATGTTTATTGCATTTTTAAAAAAGAAAAATTGATGTGGGAAAATCATGTTTTCAGGATTCCGCGCATTAGCTATATACCACCCGATTAGTATTAGCAGTGAAATTAACCAACATATTATTCGCATCGTTTGCTCCATTGGTTTAAGGACAAGAATTCTCTTCATCAGGAAGCCATGGCGGAGGTATTTTCGCCCATATTAGATCCAACAAGTAATCACCCAATAGCCCTGTGGCAATTATTTTAGGAATTCCAGTTTTAAATGCCATACCAAACAAGGGACCACCAAATGCAGCAGTTGAGGCATTCCATGCGGCCTCGTCAAAGTCTCCCCCCATTACCAAAGTTAATCCACCAGCAGTAAAGCCTCCAAGATAAGGTGCAAATGGCGCAAATGGCGATAATGTAGTTCCTATCGAAACAGTTGTACCAACCACACCTATTGCAAAATTTTGTGTTGTGGTAAGTAAACCCCAAGGATCAATCAAATTAATTGGGTTATTTAGGACATACACAAACGGATTAATCCCCCCAGCCAACCCAATCGGATCAGGAGTCAGGTATCTGCCGGTATCAGGATCATAGTAACGATGCCAGTTGTAGTGCAGCCCAGTCTCCCCATCATAATACTGGCCCGGGAATCTATAATTTAAAAGAACCGATTTAAAACGCAAATAAAACTTAATTTTATCGTATTATCAGGCTGAGAATATCGATAAAAGGCAATAAAAACAGCAAACCAACAAAAATCCAGAAAGAGAGAATACATCTCTTATGTAATCTCAGAAGGTCATAATCATCTTTGATTAGATTCTTTATTTGATTATTCCAAAGGAACAATAGGCCGGTTTTCCGGTTAATTCCCCATACTTTTTCAACGCCTAATAATTTAGAAGCATCTTCAGGATATTTACTCAAAATACTATTTTGATATTTCAAAATTGTAAAATACAGATAAACAAAAAAAATCAAATACCCAAAAACTGGCAACGAATTAATCACATACGACATTTTCAGATTCATCCTTATCATTAAATAAAATAGCTGTGATCCCAGTAAAAACCTGCCCTGTTAATGGCAAACCAATACCTAAACCAACACCCCAATCTGTACCATAATAGGCATTTTCATATGGCCGATCTGTGGTCACTCTATTAATTTCAGCTCCGAAGAAAGGAATAGGACTCCCTGCTGCAACTCCAGCAGAAGTTCCCCACCCTTCAAGGTCATCGATTGTTGGTGCGTTTGTAGTGGTTTGTCCAAAGGTAATTCCTAAAGAAGCCGAAAAACCAAATGCCGCTGAAAAGAGAAAGCCAGAGTTGCCTTTATCATCATATGTTTTACCGAACGTTATATCACCGAAAATGAATGTCAGATTGACCCTATTGGTGGTCGTATCTAATCCAAAAGGATCAATTTTATTTATAGGGTCATTTAGGACATAAACAAACGGATTTATCCCCCCAGCCAATCCTATGGGGTCCGGTGTCAGGTATCTCCCCGTCGTAGGATCATAGTAACGGTGCCAGTTATAGTGCAGCCCGGTCTCAGCATCAAAGTACTGGCCCGGGAACCTGAAATTATTCTGCATGGTATCCACATTGATATTCGTTTTTCCAAAGGGCATGTATCCGGTATCCCATATCACCTGGCCCTGGTCGTCAATGATTTTCACCGGGGTGCCCAGGTGGTCATTGATATAATAACAGATGCCCGTCTGCTGGGTACCGTTGTCCAAATATCCTGCCAAAGATCCAATGGATGCCAGAAGGATTGTTTGTTTTTCCTTCTTGGGCATCTCACCGTCATATCTGGCATATTGGGGGTTGGCCGTCAAGTTTAATGCCAGCAGATCC
>VMSR01000264.1 GCA_013792075.1 Desulfobacula sp. | reverse complement strand
CCTCACCTTTTCGACCAATTGCCGGTAACCGTCGGCCACCGCCGCACGCTCTGCCATAAGTTTGGCCTCACCTTTGGTCAATGCATGTTCAGGCTCCAGACCTTTACCGATCACCTCAAAGGTGACCACTTTCTGGGAATTGGTGTCATCCTGGTTCGATCCCAGCACAGGGCCCGGTGAAACATTCCTATCCGGGCCCATTGCATTGCAACCTGACAAGACGACCAACACCAAGGTCAATTGGCAGAAAGTACGAATCACATGTTTCATTTCTATTTCCTCTTTATTAAATGTTTGATACCATCAACCCAAGGCAGTTTTAAATTGCTGTTTATATGTAAAGGACGACAACAAACCCACACAATTTTACAATGCTACTGGGGAATGTTACAAAAAATATGCCATTGTTTTCTAATTTCTATCATTTTCTTTTTTCATCTGCCCTGATTTTGGGGATATTCATATGGCCAAAGCCTTTGATAGCAGAGCATACACCCATCACCACCTACTATATCCGGTATGATATAAAATCGTCCAACCACCGGATCACGGATGAAAATTTTTTAATGATTCCTGCAGAAAACGAATTCAGGATGGAAAATTTTTCACAGATCGCCCTTCCATGCGTCATATCCATGACGCCGGGGGAGTCAAAAACAGACACACTCCAACGGGCTAAAAAAGAGGCTTTAAAAAGAATACTCAACGAAAAAGGACTCCAATCCGTTAAGACAAAAAACGGGGTGACCATTATCAGTTATGAAGGTGTGATCGTCACACCCATCCGGATTTCACAGATTCCGGACAATAAGCCCACCCTATTTTCATATATCGCGCATTTTAAATATAGTCCCATGGCCTTCCCCGATAGATGGCAGGGGCTGAAAATCAGAGCCGCGATAAAAGAAAAACTTCATAATTTCTTACAATTGTTTCACTAGGAAGTTCTCTTGATCTGTAAAAAAGAAGGGCAAAAATGAACAAGAACATTGCTGTTTTTTCATCCATTCTCCTGTGCACGATATTAATTTTTCAATCCAGCCTGACACTGGCAACGGAAAAACAGCCGGGTATTTTACTGGCAGATGACCGGGGAAAAATTCTTTTTTCCCAAAACAAAGAGATCTTGTTCTCTCCTGCCTCCATTTTTAAGATCTTCACCAGCCTTGCGGCTGTGGACGCTTTTGGAACGGACCATAGATTCAAGACCTTGTTTGCCTATGACAGGGCATCAAAAAATCTTTATATAAAAGGATTTGGGGACCCCTTGTTTATTTCCGAAGTGATCAATGATCTAACCGATCAAATACGATTTAAAACCAATGCCAGGGTCATAAATCACATCATCCTTGACAGCACGTTTTTTAATTCCGATATCACTATTCCGGGAACAGGCACATCCTCAAATCCATATGACGCCACAACAGGTGCCCTGTGTGCAAACTTCAATACCATTTCCTTTAAGTGGGACACAGGCTTGAAAAAATTTATCAGCCCGGAACCCCAAACCCCGCTGCTGCCTGATTTTCTTGGAGATGTTAAGAAATCCGGCCAAAAACAGGGCAGAATTCTGCTCTCCCCAAAACAGCGCCAGGAATATCCGGGCCTGCTGATAAAATATTTTCTTACAAAAAGAGGAATATCGGTAAACGGCTCTGTGAAACAAGGCCGTTTCGATAATGCCCTATCCCCGACATTTGCCTTTGAATCGCCGTTTTCCCTGGAACAGATTCTTCAAAAACTTTTGAAATATTCAAATAACTTTATGGCAAACCAGCTGATGCTGGTCATGGGTGCCAAAAAGCAAGGCGCTCCGGCAACCCTTGAAAAAGGAGTTTTGGCCATGAAAACCTTTGGCCGGGAAAAATTGGGGTTGACACGACTTGCCATTGCAGAAGGGTCCGGGCTTTCAAGGGAAAACAAGATCTCGCCGGACCAGATGCTCAAGGTCCTGATGCAATTTATGCCCTTGCATTCCCTGCTGACCCAAGAGAAAAACGAATATTATAAAACCGGCACCCTGTCCGATGTCCGATGCCGGGCAGGTTTTATCCGGGGAAATGACAATCGACTTTATCCCTTTGTGATCATGATCAATGAAAAGGACAAAGGATATGCCAAAATTCGACAAGACTTGTTGAAAAAAGTCTTTCGCATTTCAACAAAACCTTAATGTCTATTTCGGGGTTTTACCGCCTTGAATATAGGCGTAAGCGCTATGGTTATGGATGGATTCAAAATTTTCCGCGCTCACGGAAAACCAGGTAATATTTTCATCTTCCATCAAGACCTTGGCCACATCCCTTGCAATATCCTCAACAAATTTTGGATTGTTATAGGCTTTTTCCGTAACAAATTTTTCATCTTCTCTCTTGAGTACGGAAAAAATATCACAGGATGCTGCTTTTTCAACGATATCTACAATATTTTCAATCCAGATCAGCTTTTTAAACCGGGTGTTCACCAACACCTCGCCCCGCTGATTATGGGCACCGCAATCACTGATCTCCTTTGAACAGGGACAAACCGAAGTAACCGGAACCGCAACCTTTAATATAATATCGGTATTGTTCTTTGCATCGGATGATCCAAAAATGGAACAGGTATAGTCCATCAGCCCTTTGGCACCAATGCTGGGAGATTTTTTTTCAATAAAATAGGGAAATGTGATTTCAATATGAGAGGATTCCGCCCCCAGAATTGTTTTCATATCCCCAAGAATCGTTGTTAAAGACTCGAGGGAAACCTGGGTTCTGGATGAATGCAAAATTTCCACAAAGCGACTCATGTGCGTTCCCTTGCACTGGTGGGGCAAGTCTACATACATACAAATTTCGGCGACTGTGGATTGAATACCCTTGGTTTTATCCAGAACTTTTACAGGGTACTTCAGCCCTTTAATGCCCACTTTATCAATGGGAATTTTTCTAAAATCAGGTTGGTTCTGTATATCAATCATTTTTATTCTCTAAAAGGTAATCAGAGGCAACATTGCCCATTGCCCTGAATATATTCCCTTTTATATTTTTATTTTGTTTATACAAAGCGTCAAGCATCCGCCGGATCTCTTCTCGTTTTGTCTGGTTTGCACTGGGGCAATTATTGACAAATTCCGGCATCCCAAACAGGTTTGAAAACAAAACAATATCCTTTTTTTCAACATATGCCAGAGGCCGGATTATAGCAAGGGCACCGCCAAAAAAAGACTGCCTGGGTTTCATGGTACCGATTTTCCCTGCATAGAACATATTGATGAACAAGGTCTCAATAATATCATCTTTATTATGACCCAGGGCAATTTTTTTGCAGCCTTGTTCCTGGGCAAGTTTAAACAGCCTGTTCCTTCTAAGCCTTGCGCACAGAAAACACGGATTTTCCCGATTTTCTTCGGAGTGGGCTGTCAGGCCGTAATCTGTATATTCAACCTGTAAAGGAACAAAATTCTCTTCCACATAGATCTCAAGGTCTTTGGCAAATGAGCCTTCAAACCCGGGATCAATATGGACAGGAACAATATCAAATTTTACGGGTGCTTTTTTTTGTAAGGAAAACAAGACATGTAAAAGGGTTTGACTGTCTTTGCCACCGGAAACTCCGACAAGAATTCTGTCTTTATCTGCGATCATGCTCCAGTCATGAATCGCTTTTCCCACAGCATGATTCAGTCGTTTTTTCAGGCCGCCTTTCAACCTTTTCTATTCGTCTGCCGGCTTTTCTTTCCGTATGGCGACAACCCTGCCGGAAGCAATTTCTCTTAAAACCGTGACAACATCTTCATTTTTTGAATTTCTGATGAGAGATTCCGCTCCCTCTCTAACCTGCCGAATCCGTTTGGCGGCCAGATGAACAAGGGTGAATCTATTATCAACATTTTTCAAACAATCTTCTATGGTTACTCTTGCCAAAATAATTTCCTCCAGATTTTATTTAAAGAATATCGATTATCTCGTATACTCTTTTTCCGCCCGGCGCCTGTAAAACCGCTTCGTCACCAGGGACTTTTCCAATTAATGCGCTGCCAAGGGGAGAGGACACAGAAATCTTGCCTTTCTGAATATCCGCTTCATCAGCACCGACGATCATGTATTCAACTTTTTCTTCAGAATCGAGATTCTCAACCAGAACACGGCTGGCAAACCGAACAACATCCTTCCCAACGCTCGCAGGATCTATAATTTTTGCATTGCCCAGCTTATAACTGATCTCCCCGATACGCCCTTCAATAAAAGACTGTCTTTCCTTGGCTGCGTGATATTCTGCATTTTCCGAAAGATCACCGTGGGCCCGGGCTGTTTCAATGGCTTTAATGTTCTCAGGACGCTCAATTGTCTTCAATCTTTCCAAATCTTTTTTTAAGGCTTGATAGCCTTGTGTCGTGATGGGTAGTTGCTCCAAGGTAAAAATTCACTCCGTTTATAATAATAATTGGGTTGCTGACAAGGTACCGGTCTGTACACATCGTCAACCATGCAATAGGCCAGGCTAAAATCCTTTTTCCGCCTGGGTCTCCTTGTCGTTTTTTGATGAAGAATAAAATCCAAGTGACAGGACAGGTCCGGAAACGACGTATAATAAAAATACCACAAACAATAAAACATAGGGTTCTGTGGCAATGGCCACAAAAATCAGAATCAGTCCCACAAATTTATTGAATGTCATGCTCTTGAAAAGAGAAACTTTTTTAAAGCTTTTGTATTGAAAAGAGCTGACCATACAAAAAGAAAGTGCAAACATCATTACCAGCATCATCACCCTATACGGGTCAGGACTGATTTCCAGACGGGAAAAAAACAAAACAGCAGAGACATTCATGGCAGCTGCCGCAGGAATCGGTAATCCCTCGAAATCAGGACTGGAAGAAGCGCTGCTATTAAACCGGGCAAGCCGCAGTGCCCCACAGGCCATAAAAAGAAACCCCGCAAGCCAGCCGGGCCTTCCCATGGGTTCAAGAACCCATAATACCATTAAAAGAGCCGGCGCCAGTCCAAAGGTCACAAGATCTGCCAATGAATCATACTCCATCCCGAATTTGGATGTTGTGTTGGTGGCACGGGCGATCTTTCCATCCAGAAAATCAAAAACAGTCCCGATCAAAATGGCAATGGCTGCATCTACAAATCTCAATTGAACCGAAGCCAGTATGGAATAATACCCACAGAAAAGATTCATGGTGGTAAATAGGTTGGGTAGAATATAAATACTTTTTTTAAAATTCTGTTTTTGCATGGCCCCTCCCCTCTCCAATCAATTCATAATCCCTAGCACGGCATGGTTCCGATCACTGTGCTGCCGGCCTTTGTTTTATCTCCGATTTTGACACAAACCTCAAAATCCAGGGGCAGATACAGGTCCAGGCGGGACCCAAACTGGATCATGCCGTATCTGTCCCCTTTCTTAATCTGTTCACCGGCTTGAACGCAATTTACAATTCTTCTGGCAATCAGCCCTGCAATCTGAACAACCGCAAATTTTTTATCTGCTGCCGTCTTTACAATCAAAGCATTGCGTTCATTGTGAACGGATGCTTTATCAAAGGATGCGTTGATAAATTTACCCGGATTATATTGCACGCGTTCAACAACACCGTCAAAAGGCACTCTGTTCACATGCACATTAAACACATTCATAAATATGCTCACCTTTTTACAAGGAACATCCAAGTATTCACAAAAAGGCAGGTTCTCAACAATAATCACCCTGCCGTCTGCAGGCGAGACAAACACATTCTCCCCGGCCGGAATCAATCGTTCCGGATCTCTGAAAAACCAGCAGACAAATAGTGTCAGTCCAAGGCAGACGGATGCTGTTGCCGTCCACCCAAAATAAAAAAGCATCCCGGTCATGAGGATGGTTAAAAAAACAAATTTCAGTCCTGGCACTGCAATGGGCAAAACTGCTCGCGCCGGCCATTTTGATGGGTTCATATGCTCTCTTTTCTAAATGGTATATCCCGGGTATAATATCAAACAACAGGTCATTGTGTCAATATGCTTGTTTTTTCCACAAATTTGATCTCTGCGTCTGACTTTCTGATGTAGACTGGTGTCAGCTCGTTTTCAGGACAATCAAAAAAATCCGCGTTTACAAGGGCGGGCCTTGCAAGGGCAGAAGCGCTCACATAATCCATGGTTTCATGGGAAAAGATAGCCTTTTGGTCGGTCAGGTCCGAAATGACGCGATGATAAGCCTTGGCACCGGACCCGGCGAACAATGATTCATTTCCTGCCAGCAAAACCGCCTGGTCAGGAGAACAGACCCTCTCATTTCCTTTTTTTACCAGCTCTCCTCTTTCAAAATGATACACCGCGCAATACACCTCATTGCGCCTGGCATCCATCATGATGCAGACAGGAACAGATGCATGGGAGAATCGATAGGCAATGCCGTCCAGACTAGAAACACCTGCACACGGTTTTGACAGGGCATAGGACAGTCCTTTAATGACACTCAGGCCTATGCGAAGTCCTGTAAAACTGCCTGGCCCCCTTGCCGCAATAAATCCATCCAGGGCAGACAAACCAAACCCGGCACGGTTATCCAGCAGATTTTTTACCATTGCCGTAAGGCGCTTGGAATGGGTCTGTTTGTCTGCCCAGTATTCCTCACAGACCAATCTTTTATCTTCAAAAACAGCAAGGCTGCATCCATGTTCTGCGGTGCTTAATGAGAGCAGGCGCAATCTATTTTGCCTTTTCCAGGGCAATGTCCAGCACCTCTTTCACGTCCTTGACACAGGTAAATTTTAGTTTGCTTTTAATGGCCTTGGGAATATCATAGAGGTCTTTGATATTTTTTTCAGGTATAATCACATGCTTGATCCCGGCTCTCAAGGCCCCAAGTGCCTTTTCCTTAAGCCCGCCAATGGGCAGAACCCTCCCCCGAAGGGAAATTTCGCCTGTCATGGCGACCTTGTTGTTCACTTTCCGGTTTGTAAACGCCGAAACCAGGGCCGTTGCCATGGCAATCCCTGCCGACGGTCCGTCCTTTGGAATGGCCCCTGCCGGGACATGGATATGGATATCAAAATTTTCAAATGCATCCTTGGCTATGCCCAGGGCTTCCTGGTTGGCCTTGGTATAGGTTAAAGCGGCCCGTGCAGATTCCTGCATGACCTCTCCTATCTGTCCTGTCACCGAAAGCTCACCCTTTCCCGGGAACAAAGAAATCTCAATATACAGATGCTCTCCGCCAAATTCTGTCCAGGCAAGACCGGTTGCAAGCCCTACCTGACTTTCTTCCTGGTCCAGTTCAGACATATAATGGGGCGGGCCCAAATATTTGGTCAGATTCTGTTTTGTCACGGCAAACTTTCCATTTTTTCCCTCGGCAATCTTCCGGGCTATCTTTCGACAGATGGTGTCCAGTTTGCGCTCCAACTCCCTTAAACCTGCTTCCAGAGTGTACTCTGAAACAATTGATTCCAGAGCACTGGGACTGATATGGATAGACCTTCTTATCAGGCCGTTGTCTTTAAGCTTTCTGGGGAGAAGGTATTTTGTGGCAATGGTGATTTTTTCCTGATGGGTATATCCGGATATCCGTATTACCTCCATTCTGTCCAGCAATGCCGACGGAATGGTATCAGACATATTGGCCGTTAAAATGAACAATACATTGGAAAGGTCAAAGGGAAGGTTCAGATAATGATCTGAAAATTCAAAATTTTGTTCCGGGTCTAACGCCTCCAGCAAAGCAGAAGAGGGGTCTCCCCTAAAATCACTGCCCAGCTTATCGATTTCATCCAGCATAAAAACCGGATTATTGGTGCCGCATTGACGCAATCCTTGCAGTATCCGGCCGGGCAGAGCACCGATATAGGTTCTGCGGTGACCGCGGATCTCTGCTTCGTCCCGGATTCCCCCAAGGGAAAGCCGATGGAATTTGCGTTTCATGGCCTTGGCAATGGCCTGGCCCAGAGAGGTTTTCCCCACTCCCGGAGGGCCTACAAAACAAATGATCTGCCCTTTCTTTTTGGGATTAAGCTTTCGGACACTCAAGTATTCAAGAATTCTTTCCTTGGCCTTTTCAAGGCCGTAATGATTTTTATCCAGAACTTCTTCAGATTTTTTAATGTCCAGAAAATCTTTTGTCGAGCGGCTCCAGGGCAGTTCGACAATACAGTCAAGATAGGTCCTGATAACAGAGGCTTCTGAAGAATCAAAATGCATTTGCTCAAGCCGTTTTAACTGTTTGAATGTTTCTATTTCACATGGCTTGGGTAATTTACACTTTTTTATCTTGGCCTTAAATTCTTCTATTTCAGCAAGTTTATCATCGCTTTCCCCAAGCTCCCGATGAATTGCCTTTACCTGCTCCCGAAGATAATAATCCCGCTGGCTTTTTGTAATCTCATCTTTGACATCTGTCTGGATTTTTGCCTGGACCGTCGAAAGGTCAAGCTCCCTTGCCAGCATATCATTCACCCGCTTAAGGCGATCCACTGATTCCGTTATTTCCAGCAAAGCCTGGGCATCTTCCACCCTTAAATTTAAATTGGACGCCACCAGGTCTGCAAGTTTCCCAGGGGACTCAATATGGGACAAAAGGTCTCCCACATCCCCGGACAATTCTCCTTTAAGGGCCAATAATTTTTCACTGCTTTCCTTGACATTGCGCATCAGGGCTTCGATTTCAATGTCAATTTCTTTTGGGTCGGTATCAATCAAAATTTCTATACGGACCTGGAAATATCGTTTCTTTTTGATATACTCGCAGATTTTTGCCTTGGCAATCCCCTGGACAAGCGCTTTGATACGTCCATCCGGCATCTTGATCATTTTTTGAACCCGACCGATTGTGCCCACATCATAAACATCATCAATACCGGGTTTTTCAACCTCTGAATCCTTTTGGGCGGACAGAAAAATATAGCGATCAAAATCCACACACGCCTCAACAGCTTTTATTGATTTTTCACGTCCGACAAACAAGGGCAGTAACATATCCGTAAACACCACAACATCCCTTACAGGCATCATCGGAATGGTCTTGGGGATATCTTCGATATTACCCTCTTTTTCTATTATCTCAATGAGATCATCAATATCTGCTTCCGCCATTTGTGCTCCTTTATTCATACAAACACACCGAATGAAACCCGGCATGGGCATCCTGCCGTTCCATTCAGTGGTCAAAGTTGATTTACATCATAAATTTTTACTGATTCTACAATAAAACACAATTTTCTTTTTACAATATCCTTGAAAAAAAAATTTTAAAATCAGATACTCCTGGCACCAATACAACTATCGGTACAACCATTGTTAATACGGAAAATTGCCCATGCTCAATAATACAATCACACTCACCCTGCTTTTGTTTGCTTTTGGTGCCTGCATTGGCAGTTTTTTAAATGTCTGTATTTTCAGAATTCCTGAAAAATTATCCATTGTATTCCCTGGGTCCTTTTGTCCGATTTGCAAAAAAGAGATCCCCTTTTATTGCAATATTCCGATCTTAAGCTATCTTTTTTTGATGGGCCGCTGCAAACATTGCAAATCGCGCATATCTTTTCGGTATCCCATGGTAGAACTTTTGGCTGGCGTTTTCACCGTTTTGCTGTTCGTAAAATTTGGCCTCACCGCGCAGCTGTTCTTCTGGATGTGCTTTGTTTACGTCCTAATCGTTATTTCCCTTATCGATCTTGACCATCAGATTATCCCGGATCGTATTTCCATACCCGGCATTTTAATTTTTTCATCCTCGGCAGTGTTCATCCCAGAAATGTCAGCCGTCACCGTTTTGGCCGGGATTATCAGTGGCGGCGGCATCCTGTACGCCATCGCATTTGTCTATTTGAAATTTAGAAAAAAAGAAGGAATGGGTGGTGGGGATATAAAACTATTGGCCATGATCGGGGCTGCGACCGGCCTTAAAGGTGTATTGTTTACCCTCTTTGCAGGCTCTTTTATGGGAACTTTTGCAGGAATTGCCGCCATGGTCTTAACCAGAGGATGCCATGGTCAGCTGAAAATTCCCTTTGGCCCCTATCTCTCCCTGGGTACCATTTTGTATATTTTTTTCGGAGAGGGTATCATCCAATGGTATTTACTTACAATTACCGGATATTAGCAATTCATTCAGCATAGCAAACCTCGATGACCATCCTGCCTTTTGTTGTCCGGAATGGAAGGGACAAAACCTGTCCTCCGCCTTTGATATGTTCGATGTCCTGATCTGATCCAATACAAACCTTCACGAACTTTACCTTGACTTTTTTATTCAGTTCAGCAATTTTGGTGGTCACATGACCCGCAATCATATTACTTATTTCACCAACAGCATCGGTTATTTCCTCATTAATTTCAGTCATATCCTCCCCAAACATGGCAGAAACAATACCCAAAATGCTTTTTTCTGAAAAACTGATGACAGCAGATCCGTGAAGATCCCCACTGATCTCAAGAATCCCGGAAATATCTCCTTGGGGTCTTAGGGTTGTTTTCAAAAATGGGGGGTCTGGTTTTACTTTTACAAATGCTGTGGTGTCAAGAATATGCAAAGCACCTTCAACAAACGGATTTATAAGTGTTACATCCATATTTTCCTCCTGTTTTTATCAATTTTATGATTTTTATAAAAAACTGGCAATGAATTTTTTAAATAATGTGAATAAATACTTGACACGCCCTTCTCAACGACGTAACGTACGCAAAAGCTGATTTGAATTTATTTAACTTTAGGAAAATGTTTTTAAAACATAGTTTGTAATTTCTAAAACCTAAAAAAAGGAGTGATGAAGATGAACAAAGGCGATTTAATCAACAAGGTTTCAGAAGTGCTAAACAGCAAAAAAGAAGCTCAGGCTGCTGTGGACTGCACCATCAAAGCAATCACTGATGCTCTTTCCAACAGCGATTCTGTCACTTTAGTTGGCTTTGGAACATTTAAGACAGCTGAAAGAAAAGCAAGAAAAGGAAGAAATCCCCAGACAGGCAAAGAAATCAATATCCCGGCTAGAAATGTCCCAAAGTTCGTCCCCGGCAAAGCACTAAAAGATGCCGTAAAGTAGTCAAATCAATTTTTATTTTTGTATTCAGGCAGGATCTTTCTATTTATAGTAGATACTGCCTGAATCCACTTACCATCGTGATTTTCAGCCATGAGTTTTAAAATAGACGGTATATTTGTCCCCTCCGTCGGAGTGGATTTGGTTTTCAACATGAATTCCTTAAATCCAGTATCCCAGTCTTCTATCATCTATGATACCGACTTTCAAAAAAACACCATTACCATTGCCCAGCCCATTGTTCCAATTACGAAAAAAACATCCTTTGATCAACTGCATATCACAACCATTACCCAAAGCCTGCAGAACACGGTCAGGGCTGGAATTGAATGTATTTCATTCGAATTTCTCGATCAATATCGCCTTGCCAATCAAACAATCTCAAAGGCACTTGCCCTCAGGTACAAACTCCCGGTAATGGAAACCAACATAAGATCGGCCTTTCGCCTGCCTTTGAGCCGTAAACACACCATCAAGGCGAAAATTCTATACAAACAGACTGAATACTATACTGCCAAAGATTTTGGCATAAGAGACATATCCTATACAGGAATGGGACTTGTTATCCCAAAAAACAAAGCCGCCGTTCCCAATCCGCTCACAACCATCAATAAAGCCGATATAATTGCCATAGGTGTCATTCTTGTTGACAGAGGAGAGGAAAAACCTGTGGGAACATTCCCCGTAAAAGCGATCGTTGTAAGGGTGAATAAAAATTATTCCGCCTCCCATATCCTTGCCGGTCTAAAAATAACAGAAATGGGCCAGGAAAATGAAATCCTGTTAAACCGATTCATTCACAATGCGCAAATTGACGAATTAAAACGGCTCCGCACCAAGAACAATTAGTTTTTCCAGATAGGCCTTTAACCAGACAAGAATCTTCTTCTGCAGCGGGGTGAATGCCTTGTCGCTCGTTTGAAGTTCCTTTAAATCTGCCATTGCCTGTGCACACCCATATTTTGCGTCCCCGCGAAAACCGACTATCCGGTCCTGTGGAACCAAAGATGCCAAGTGCCTCAGGTGGTCTTTGTAATCCCGGGTTGCCACATCAGGGAAGGAAAAACCGGCCTGGAAATTTCGTAATAAAATCCGATTTGCCAATTCTTTCACGCGGGCACTGGTAAAAGACGCACACGCAATATCCTTCTTAGAATCCTCAGCCCCATGGAACCGGTTGATTTCTTTTTTTTCCACTGTCGAAAAAAAACCGGCCTGGTAAAGGGCAGCATCGGGATCAATATTGGGAACAATGGGATATTTATAGTTGCGATGGTATTGAATGGTCTTTAAGAATCGCTCTGGAGACGATTGAATCTTCTCCAGATTCCCTTTCAATCTTTCTTGGGACCCAGGTGTGAGCCTGGTCTGGAATCTTTCCAGAAAGGGCAGGACAATCAATTCATCTCCCGGACGTTTCCTGATAACAAACAAATCATAGATATCGGATTCTTCATCACTTCTCCATGCGTCTTCGATATCCAATCGAATCCAGAGGCTCTGATTTTTATACGGCACGGATTCACCCACATGAATCACTGGGGCGATATAATTATTTTTAGATCCAAAGGCGGCAGAAACCATAAGACAGATACGAAATGTAAAATTTTCAATCTTGCATTTTTTTTCCAGAGAATTGATTCTTAAGCTGTCTTTGGTTTTATTAAAGAAGGCAAGGGCATATGCCCATATATCTTTCTGATGTGAAAAAATCCGGGAGAGCTCGATCACCGCTTCAACATCGTTCATGGCTTCATGGGCCCGACCGGAAGTTACAAATTTATTTTCATGGCTGAGAAGCTCAAGCTTCAGACTTGGATTACCGTTCTCCTGGTGCGGCCATTGTAAAACATGGTCACAAAACACGTAAAAAAGCGTGGTCACCGGCAACAGATCCATCCGTGAGCATTGATTTGCATATTGATGGCTATAGGGGTCGAGAAGATTTCTATAAAAAAGAAATCTTAAAAAAACGTCATCAAATCCAAGGGAATTATATCCCACACTGATAGTGCCGGGAGTATTAACAAGTTTATGGATTTTCAGAGCTGCCTGATATTCTGTAATACCGCAGTCTAGTTCATCAAGGGTGAGGCAATGGGTGATAAATGCATGGGGAGAAGGGACGATATCCCTTCGAAGTTTTATTGTTATTGACTCCCGGGAAATTGGCGCCAGATCAAGATCCGTTCTAATGCAAGCAAAGGTAAGAATCTGGTCAAATGCCGGATTGAGTCCCGAGGTTTCAACATCGTAAAACAGAAAGGTTTTCATTTCTTTTTTTTCATCTCAAACCACAAAAGGGGGAAACAAATCCATTGTTTTCCCCCTTCGGCATTTTAAAAATTGTATAAAAAAGACTATCTTTTTGAAAACTGGAAACTTGCTCTTGCGCCTTTTTTACCGTATTTTTTACGCTCTTTGGTCCTTGAATCCCTGGTTAAGAAACCGGCACTTTTCAGAACGCCTCTCAATTCAGGATCAACAAGCACAAGGGCTTTTGACACGCCATGGCGAATTGCACCAGCCTGCCCTGTTTGTCCACCACCCATTACGGTGACTCTCATATCAAAGGCATCACTGTTTTGTGTCAGCACCAAGGGCGCAACGAGTGCTTTTCGGTTCACACTGACATCAAAGTACTCGTCCATCTCTCTATTATTGACAACAACCTTACCCGTACCAGGCACCAGCCATACTTTGGCCACAGAGTCTTTTCGTTTACCTGTTGCGTAAAATGCGTTTCCACTTTCCATTGATATTATCGCGTCCTTTATGTCTTGATCTTAAGATTCAAACCAGTTTAAATTTCAATTGCTTCAGGCTTCTGAGCAGCATGGGGATGCTGATCACCTGTATAAACAAATAATTTTTTACAAAGTTTTCTTCCGAGCTTGTTCTTGGGAAGCATCCCCCGAACCGCTTTCTTGAGAATTTCTCCCGGCTTTTTCTCAATCAACTCTTTTGCCGTTACAGACTTTATACTACCAATATATCCAGAATGACGATAATATTTCTTCTGATCCAGCTTATCCCCTGTCAACCGCAATTTATCCGCATTGATCACAACAACCCAGTCCCCCATATCCACATGGGGAGTAAAAAGCGGGTTATGCTTTCCACGGATTCTGTAAGCCACTTGAGATGCCAATCTTCCAAGGATCAGATCCTTTGCGTCAATTACGCACCAATTCTCTTTGTTATCTGATCTTTTTGCACTATATGTATACTTTTTCAATGTTTCACGCTCCTGTTCATAAACACAATCAGCAATATTTACAGAAATTTTGCATCCATGTCAAGCATATTTTATAATTCTATCTGTTTTTCCTTTTTAAGACCGGGAAGGAAAGAAGCACTCTCCTTTCCGGGGGAAAGCCTGCTGGACGTTTTACAGGAAACTTCAGCATTCAAAACACCGCCGTTTTCAACAATCAAATCCTGACACTCCACTTTCCCGGCACAGATACCCGTGGCAAGGATTATCAACTCTTTCGAGGCAAAGATTTCTCCTTGAAAATTGCCGCCAATGGTTATACTGGATACCTTTGTAGCACTGGAATTAACAAGCCCGTCTTCGGCAATAACAACGACATCTCCGTCAATAGTGCCGGTCACCTGCCCCTTGATAATCAACTTTCCGGTACTG
>VMSR01000174.1 GCA_013792075.1 Desulfobacula sp. | reverse complement strand
TGTCCGATTCCACCAATGCCGAGGTGGAAGGGTATACCATGTCCGAGCAGGAGGTGGCCAGGAATCTTGGCAAATTGATTGCAGTGGCGCCGGGCAGGGTGATTGTGGCCTTGTTTGCATCCAATGTATCCAGGATTCAGCAGGTGATTGACATTGCCATCTACAACAACCGCAAAATTATTTTCAACGGCCGGAGCATGGAACAGATCGTCTCTGTCGCCACAAGCTTGGGGTATATCAAATGTCCCCCCAGCATGATCCGGGATATCAAACAGATCAATTCCTGTGCAGATGACAAAGTGATCATCATCACCACTGGAAGCCAGGGGGAACCCATGTCCGCACTGGTTCGAATGGCCTCTGGAATTCACCGGCATATTAATATCAAGAAAAACGACACGGTCATTCTTTCCTCCAAACATATCCCGGGCAATGAAAAAGCCATTGCAAATATCATTAACAAATTGTATCGGCGGGGCGCAGAAGTGGTGTATTCAAAGGTTGCCCAGATCCATGCCTCGGGCCATGCCCACCAGGAAGAGCTCAAACTCATGCTGAACCTGACCAAACCCAAGTATTTCATACCCATCCACGGAGAATACCGTCATCTGGTCATCCATGCCCGACTGGCCGAGAAAATGGGACTTGCAAGGGAGAATGTCCTTGTGGCCGAGGACGGTAACGTCATTGTCTTTGATCAGGAAAGCGGCCGCATTGAGGGAAAGGTTCATACCGGAAGGATTCTTGTGGACGGAAAAGGGATCGGGGATGTGGGCAGAAGTGTTCTCAAGGAGCGCCGGGAGCTTTCCGAGGGCGGACTTGTGGTGGTCACCCTGATCATTGACGAAGAAACAGGGGTGGTGCTCTACGGACCGGAATTGATTTCCAAGGGATTTGTTTTTGATTCTGCCACAGGCCATCTGGTGGACGATGCCCAGTGCGTGATTCTTGAGATTGTTGAAGAGGTTGAGGCAGGACTGGAATCCAGGGTAGACCTGATTCGTAAAAAACTTTCCCGGGAGCTGAAACAATATTTTGCCTTTGCCATTAACCGCAAACCTTTGATCGTTCCCATTGTTATTGAAGTATGAAAAAAGAATTATATGGCATCCTGTTGTTGTTTTCCATTATTCTCACGGCTGTCAGCCTTTTCTCCTATGATGCCGCCGATCCTTGCATCGGGAACAATTTTTCCACGGTTCCGCCAATTGTACATAACCTGTTTGGCCTTGTGGGTGCCCATGTGGCAGGTGCTTTTGTGTATCTTTTCGGACTGGGCGCCCTGTGGGTACCCCTTGTCCTGTCTTTGATCAGCATCTGGTATCTCAAAGAACGGTCCTCCAGAATAATTTGGCTGACCCTTGCAGGGGGACTGGTTCTGATGATCAGCACCGGCAGTATTCTGTTCTTATTCAAGGATGCCTATGGGTTTTC
Source organism: Desulfobacula sp. (assembly GCA_013792075.1). Taxonomy (GTDB): domain Bacteria; phylum Desulfobacterota; class Desulfobacteria; order Desulfobacterales; family Desulfobacteraceae; genus NBML01. The sequence goes on along the minus strand of VMSR01000174.1, from coordinate 2,965 downwards.
CCACACCATAATTTCTGCCGGCGGTGTGATCGGCCGGGAGCTTAGCGCTTTTTTGTTAAAATATACCAATATCATTGGGTGTATTACCATCCTGATTTTTTTTATGGTCATTGGATTTACCCTTGCAACGGGGATCTCCTTGGTTGCCCTTGCCTTGTTTGTCTATCAAAAAACCCTTCTTTTGATGGGTACGGTGCAAGAGGATTTCAGGGAATTTACGGATTATATTAAGATCAGGATAAACAGGTTCAAAGAAGACAGAAATCAGGCCAAGCTTAACCGGGCCAATACTCTCCATGGCAAAGGCGGTCCGGCACAGGAAGAGATTGATATCACCCCGATAGCTGCGGTCAAAAAGCCAATGATTAAAATTCCCGAAAAATTGTCACAAAAAAATCAGGAGAGCATCCCCCTGGATGACCTGTTTGCGCCAACCATTGTGGCGCTGGAACCCGATGATGTGGAATATGTCTGTGACCCGGTTATCAAGGATATCCGGGGGAAAACTGAATTTATCCTGCCCAAGCTCTCGTTTTTGGATGAGAAACCCAAAATTCATCGGCAGATTGATACCCAGGTCCTCCAGGAAAAGGCCAGAATTCTGGAGGAAAAACTCAAGGATTTTAATGTGGCCGGCGAGGTGGTGGAAATTCTGCCAGGGCCTGTTATTACAACCTTTGAATACCGTCCGGCCCCTGGGATCAAGCTGAGCAAGATCGTAGGCCTTTCCGATGACCTGGCCCTGGCCCTGAGTGCCATCAGTATCCGCATCGTGGCTCCCATTCCCGGTCGCGATGTGGTGGGCATTGAAATTCCCAATGAAGAGCGGGAGCTGGTCAACCTGAGGGAGATGATTTCTTCAAAGGCCTTTGTCCAGTCTAAATCCCTGCTGACTCTGGGCCTTGGAAAAGATCTTTTGGGGCAACCCGTTGCCACCCAAATGGACAAGATGCCCCATTTGCTCATTGCCGGTGCAACAGGGACCGGCAAGAGCGTGGGCTTAAATTCCATGATTATAAGTCTGTTGTACAAAGCCACTCCGGATGAGGTCAAGCTGATCATGATTGATCCCAAACGCATTGAATTGTCTGTTTACAATGATATTCCCCATTTGATATCCCCTGTGGTGACGGACATGAAAAAGGCAACCAATGCCCTTTTCTGGGCGGTTCGGGAAATGGAGCGCCGGTATGAGCTTCTGGAAGAAAGCGGCTTAAGAAATCTGGACCAGTACAATGAGATGGTCAGGGAAGAAATGAAAAAATGGTCTTTGATGGCCGATGATGCCAATAAACTGCCGCCTCCGCCCGAACCCCTTCCTTTTATTGTGGTGATTGTGGATGAGCTGGGGGATCTTATGATGGTGGCTTCAAAGGATGTGGAGTATGCCTTGACAAGGCTTGCACAGATGGCCAGGGCCGCTGGAATCCATATCATTCTGGCCACACAAAGGCCCTCGGCCGATGTGCTCACCGGCACCATTAAAGCCAATTTTCCCACCCGGATTTCCTTCCAGGTTTCGTCCAAGATCGATGCCCGGATTATCATTGACCAGGGCGGGGCTGAAAGCCTTCTGGGAAACGGAGACATGCTTTTTTGCCCGCCGGGAACCGGAAAGCTCATGCGTATCCAGGGGGCGTATATCTCTGAAAAAGAGATCGCAAAGATTACCGGATTTTTAAAGGAACAACGAAAGCCGGATTATGATGAGAGCGTCACCATGGGAGATGGAGAGGAAGAAACAAAAGAGTTTGATGACGCAGATTATGATGCAAAATATGACGAAGCCGTGGCCCTTGTGACACAATCAAGGCAGGCGTCCATCTCCTATGTACAGCGCCGGATGCGCATCGGTTATAACAGGGCCGCAAGGCTGATTGAAATGATGGAGCACGAGGGAATTGTGGGCCCCCAGATTGGCGCCAAACAACGGGAAGTCCTTGTGAGAAACTTTGACGATGATTGATATGAAAATTTATAATACCATTAAAGGCTTCATGGATGATACCGAAGCCCACAGGCTTTTTGACCTGGCCGCCCAGGCGTCACAAATGGGCCCTGTCCTTGAAATCGGCAGCTATTGCGGAAAATCGGCGGCAATCATCGGTAGGGCCTGTCAGAAAAATAACAGCATCCTGTATTCCATAGACCACCATACGGGATCAGAGGAGCAGCAGCCGGGAGAGGAGTACTTTGATCCGGAATTGTTTGATGAGCGGACAGGAGGGGTCAATACCCTTCCTTTTCTCCGGGAAACCCTAAAAAAAACCAAGCTTGAAGATACGGTCATTCCCATTGTTTCCGCATCCGTGGTGGTGGGGAAAATGTGGCAGACCCCTTTGTCCATGGTTTTTATTGATGGCGGTCATTCCTATGGGGCAGCGTATGCCGATTTTCTGACCTGGTCCCCCCATCTCCTGCCCAAGGGGCTTCTGGTGATCCATGATGTTTTTCTGGATCCTGCCAAGGGCGGTCAGGCACCCCGGCAGGTATATGAGCAGGCCATTGCCACCGGCATGTATACTGAACTTGAAATGATCCAAACCCTTGGTGCGCTCCAAAAAAAAATAAAATTTTTAGGCTTGTCGGTTTCAACAAAAAATGTTTGACACAAGATCCCTCAATCCCCATATGGAAAGGAACTCACCATGCGCACACTTGTTCTGGAAAAAATCAAAGAATACTACCTTGGGTTTATGCCCTTTAACAAGGTGCTGGGTATCGGTATTGACCTGCTGGACTATGATTCAGGCGATGCAGTAACAAGTTTCCCCATGGCACCGGAGTTGATCGGAAATCCGGCTGCCGGCATTCTCCATGGCGGGGTTACCGCTTCTGTGATTGATTTGACCGGCGGCTTAAGTGCCCTGATTTCCTGCGCAAAATCCCATGAAGGGGCTTCCCCCGAGGTGATTGAACAAAAATTGGTCGCTTCTGCCACCATTGACATGCGGGTGGATTATCT
>VMSR01000078.1 GCA_013792075.1 Desulfobacula sp. | reverse complement strand
GCCCAGGTAGTTAAGGGCGCTGGCATTTTCAGGATCTATTTCGATCAGGGTCTTCATGGTCTGGATGGACTGGTCTTTCAAGTCCGCCTTGTCCTGAACCGCTCCCAGCCGGAAAAGAAGGGTGGGATTGTCCGGTGCATCTCTAAGGCCCTTCTCCAGGATTTCTATGGTTTTGTCATATTGGGCCTGATCTTCATAAAAAGAAGCAAGATATGAGAGGATGTCAATATCCTTGGGGTTTTTGTCATGGTGCTGTTCCAGAAGTCGGATCGCCTGTTCCGGTTTTTCCATATCCCGGTATAAAAAGGCAATGCTCAGCAATGTTTTTTTGTATTGGGGATGCTCCGGCGTTACCTTAAGGTAATGGGCGATGGCCTGGTTAAAATTTTCCACTGCTTCATAGGCCATGCCGGTAAAAAAATTAAAATTGGCATTTTCAGGGTCGGCCTTGAGCATCTGGGAAAATACAATGACCGCATCTGTATACCGCTTATCGGTGATAAAGGTGTCCACCGCCGCCATGACAATCCGGGAGTTTTCTACAGCTTGACGGCCAAGTTCGAGGAACAATTGTGATGCCTCTGCCTTTTGATTGTTTTTGTACTGGAAAAGGGCCATTTCAAGGACTGCCCGATCATTTTCCGGTTCAATCTCAAGGATTTTTTCATAGGATTCAAGGATTTTGTCCTTGTAAGCTTTTTTCTTCTGTTTCTCATAAATTTCGATGAGTCTGAACCGGGGTTCCACAAGTTCGGGTTCCAGTTCAATTGTTTTTAAAAATGCCGCTTCTGCCGGGTCATGGTTATTGAGTAACAAATGGGTCTCTCCCAGGTAAAACTGGGCCACATAATAATCGGGAAATTGTTTGGCCATTCGGGTGAAAAGGTCAAGGGCTTCGGGCAGATTCCCATTGTCCATGTATATCTGGCCCAGGCGGAGATAGGTTTCTTTGTTTCCAGGATCCAGGGTCAGTATTTTTTTTAAAAGGCCCGGCAATTGGGTTTTGCTGTCGGTTTTTTTCATCAACCGAACCAGAAGCAGAAGGGTGTCAACATTTTCAGGATACTGATCGGCCAGGGTTTGAGCCAGCGCCAGGGCCTGATCTTCTTTTTTCTGTTCGATATAGAAACCGATCAGATCCCTCTTTAAAAAAGCAGAATCAGGATCGCGTTTGATGGCTTTTTCCAGGGAGACGATTGCCTGGGGAAGCTCATCGTTTTGGGCATGGATTCTGGACTCAAGGTAAAAATATGCGGCAGACAATTTTGATTCGTCTGTACCAGCAGTATTCTCGGACGTCTTTCCCAGGCCCAGGGGACTGGAAATCGTTTTGCCCCGGGTGCATCCGGCAAGGCAAAAAATAAATATCAGAAGCAAAAAGATCCAGGTGGATTGTTTTTTCATGGGGTACATGACCTTATTCTTATGAAAGGAGTTTCTAATTTTACTGATTGTGGTCATACATATCAAAATCTGGCATATCTTTTTTGAAGAAAGCTTTCATTTTTTTCAAAATATTATTTTCAATCTGCCTTACCCGTTCCCGGGAGATGTCATATTCTTCCCCTATCTGCTGAAGGGTCTTGGGGCTGTCCGAAAAAATCCGTCGTTCAAATATATCCAGTTCTCTGTCATTGAGGGTTTTCTTGAAATCGTTCACTTTTATGTGAAGGATCTCTTCGATTTCCTTTTTGGCGATCCGGTCTTCGGAAGAGTCGGTCTCCACATTGATAAATTCAATTCTCTCCGTGTTTGAATCGCTCTTCAACGGTTCATCAAGGGAAAGATCCCAGTTGGCAAGCCGCTGATCCATATCCACAACTTCTTTTTCAGAAACCCCCAGCCGTTCGGACAAAAGTTTGGGCTTGGGATCAAATCCCTGCTCAACGAGTCTTGCCTTTTCTTTTTTCAGTCGGAAAAACAGCTTGCGCTGCCCCTGGGTGGTGCCGATTTTTACCATGCGCCAGTTGTCCATGATGAATTTTAAGATATAGGCTTTTATCCAGAAAGAGGCATAATAGGAAAATTTCACATTTTTATAGGGATTGAATTTTTTGACCGCCTGGACCAATCCGATATTCCCTTCCTGAATCAGGTCCAGAAGATTTTGCATCCAGATACGCTGGAATTCCAGGGCAATCTTCACCACAAGTCTGAGATTGGATGTGGTCATGATATAGGCCGCTTCTTGGTCTTCCTCTTCCTGTATCCGCGTGCCCAGCTCTATTTCCTGCTCCCGGGTCAATAACTTGTACCGGTTGATCTCATTCAGATAGCTTTGTATGGGATCTGATTTGACAAGCGCTCTTGAGCTGGATGTTTTTACCTTTGATGCGGGAATATGAAAATCTCTTTTGGTAAGCCTTTTAGGCGCCTTGACATCTTCCTGGTCTGTTTTTTTTTTCATTCAGTAAACCTTAACGTTGTGGATAAAAATTGAGTATATCATTATCATGGTCGCTATAAAAGCAATATATTTTACAAAAGATTACATTTTGATCATTTTTCTGTGGACAATTCAGCCTGTCTTTGATAAAAGATCTTTTTGTTTGCGCCTGTAGCTCAGCTGGATAGAGCAACGGACTTCTAATCCGTAGGTCGGGGGTTCGAATCTCTCCAGGCGTACCATTTTTATAGAGGCTTTTAACGATATTCGTTAAAAGCCTCTATGTTTTTGGTGTTAAGAAAATGAACAGAAATGTTCCTAAGTGGTATGTACGGGGCGGTTTGCAGCTACTTGAGCAATTCCCAGAAATATCGATTTCTCAGATCAAGATTTACAGAACTCCATTCGGAAAATCTCACCCAAAGGTCCCGGCGTTCCCCTGATTCCCGCCGCTCTTCCTTTCTTCGGTCTAAAAATGATGTCAACATCATCAACCTTCTATTGATGTTGCTTCTTCGGTCAATGCCGGTTCTGATAATTTTCATGGATTTCCAACCTTATGGTCATCGGTTTTCAAATAGAGTTAACCCAAATTACAAACGATGGTCAACAGGTACCAATTAAAAAAATAAAATTCAATCGGGGAAACCCTGATTTTTGAAAAATATTTGACCTTGGGAAAAAAGACTTATATAACTATACGCTGGAATATGAATGATGAATTTTACATGATGCTTGCGCTGAAAGAGGCGCAAAAAGCAGAAGAGATAGATGAGGTTCCAGTGGGAGCTGTCATTGTGGATGAGCATAACCAGGTGATTGGGCAGGGGTTTAACCAGTCCATTTCGACAAGTGATCCCACAAGTCATGCTGAAATAAATGCCCTGCGCATGGCATGCAGGCAGTCGGGCAATTACCGACTGCCCCGGACAAGTCTGTATGTGACCATTGAACCTTGCATCATGTGTATGGGAGCTATTATCCATGCGAGAATCAAACGAATTGTGTTTGGGGCGACTGATCCCAAATGGGGAGCTGTGCTCTCCTTATACAATTTGGCTTCCGATCATCGATTAAACCACCATCCTGAGATTGTGCAGGGGGTGTGTGAAGACAAGACAAGACAGATCATAAAAAGATTTTTTATGAATAAAAGGAGTAAATAGTGGCAAATACAGTAGTGGTGGGAACCCAGTGGGGAGATGAAGGAAAGGGAAAAATAGTAGACCTGCTAAGCGAACATGCAGACTATGTTGTCAGATTCCAGGGCGGCAACAATGCCGGCCATACCATGGTTGTGAATGGAAAAGAAATCATCAGTCATCTCATCCCTTCCGGTATTATCCAGCAGAAAAAATGCTTTATCGGAAATGGAGTGGTCGTGGACCCCTTTGTCCTTCTGGATGAAATTGACTATCTGATTGCAAATAATATTGACGTTTCTCCGGAAATGCTCAAAATAAGCAATCGGGCCCATCTGATCATGCCCTATCACCAGGAAATAGACAAGGCAAGGGAAGAGAAAAAAGGAAAAGACAAGATCGGCACCACGGGTCGGGGAATCGGCCCCTGCTACGAAGACAAGGCCACCCGGAGGGGGATTCGGTTCTGCGATCTTTTGGATCTGGATCTTTTTAAAGAAAAAGTTGTCAGTATTCTGGAAGAAAAAAATTTTTATTTAGAACATTATTTTAAGGTGGACACCATTGATCCCGGGCTGGTTATTGATCAGGTCCTTAAAATCAGAGACCGGCTGCTTCCCTATATTGCAGATGTATCGGTTGCATTGCATGCAGGCATTGCCGGCGATAAAACAATTTTGTTTGAAGGTGCCCAGGGAACCCACCTGGATATTGAACATGGGACTTATCCCTTTGTGACCTCTTCTTCAACTGTATCCGGGAACGCAGCCAATGGATCCGGTGTGGGCCCCGGAACCTTGGATGAAATCATTGGCATTGTAAAAGCCTATACCACACGGGTAGGCGCAGGCCCTTTCCCCACAGAGCTTTTTGACGACATCGGTGATAAAATACAAAAGACTGGATCGGAATTCGGCGCCACCACAGGACGCAAGAGAAGATGCGGATGGCTGGACATGGTAGTACTGAAAAATGCCGTTCGTCTCAACAGCCTTACCGGGCTTGCCATCACCAAGCTGGATGTTTTAGATGACCTGGATGAAATAAAAATCTGTACCGGATATGAATTTCAGAAAAAAATCATCCATGACTTTCCGGCCGAGATCAAGGTGTTGGAGCAGTGTACCCCCGCCTATGAAGTCCACCCGGGCTGGAAGCAGAACACATCCAAAATTACGAAGTACGAAGATTTGCCGGAGAATGCAAAAAAATACCTGGACAGGATAATAGAACTGACAAATGTCAGCATAAAAATCGTATCTGTAGGACCTGGAAGGGAAGCCACCATCATAAAAGAAAGCATTTTCTAAATTGACTTTTGTGAAAGATTCATATATCTAATAACGGCTTATAGTCGGGATGTGGCTCAGTCTGGTAGAGCACAGCGTTCGGGACGCTGGGGTCGGAGGTTCAAATCCTCTCATCCCGACCACTTCTTCGTTGTCAGGTATAAAAGTTTGGTCTGTCATTGGGATAAATCCAGCACAACCTGAAGGAAGGAATGGGTTATGGATACCTATTTTGCACCTGCCCAAAGAACCGAAAAACGAAAATTCAGAAACCAAATAGCCGATATCAGCGAGAATATCATCATGAATACCCTGCTGAAAACGGCGGCAGGCCTTTTGGTGGTGTTGAATGAAGACCGGCAGATCGTGGCGCTCAACCATGCCTTTTTAGAAGGGCTTGGTATCAAAGATGTTCAGGATGCACTGGGGCTTCGTCTTGGAGAGAGCCTGAGCTGTATCCATGCCTTTGAGGAACCGGCAGGCTGCGGCACCACCGAATATTGTGTTTCCTGCGGTGCGGCCATCGCCATGATGGCGGCTATTCAGGATAACCAGACAAATGAACAGATCTGCGCCCTGGTCTCTGACAGGGACGGCATCGTATCCGACATCTGTCTTAAAGTGAAAGCCGAGCCCATTCAGATTGACAACAACCGATGGATCATTTTCTATGCCCAGGATATCACCCAGCAGCAGTTCTGGATCAACCTGGACCATGTTTTTTTCCATGATATCAACAATACCCTGACCGCATTATATGGGAATGTGCAATTGTTTGAAATGGCTGATCCGGACAATGAGAATATCAAGCCCATCAGACAAGGGGTTGAACGACTGATCAATGAGGTTGCCATCCAGAGAAATTTTTCCCAGCACAAGGACGCCACCTATGTACCGAAAAGGACCACGGTTTCTCTGGGCGATATCAAAATGGAGTTGGGGGTGATCATTAATGGGCACAAGGCGTCCTTGAAAAAAAAGATTATTGAAGACTGGCCCGAACAAGAGGTGATACTGGAAACCGATGCCCTTCTTTTGTCCAGAATTCTTGGCAACATGGTCATCAATGCATTGGAGGCAACTCAGAAGGGCGGGTCCATCCGCATCAGTGTCACAGCAACACAAAAAGAGATATCCTGGAGCGTCTGGAACAAAATCGATATCCCGGACCCCATACAGAAGCGGATTTTCCAGCGTCATTTCAGTTCAAAACCAGGCGATAGCCGGGGGCTTGGTACCTATTCCATGAAATTGTTCGGCGAAGCATATCTTAAGGGGAAAATATCTTTTCACTCCACAGTGGATCAGGGAACCGTTTTCACGTTTACCCTTCCGTTCCATCCCATGTAAAAAAGGCAGATGGACACTCTTCATCATATCCTTGAAAACCTGCCCCACCCTGTAACGATTACTGCCATTAAAAGACTTGACAAATCCATCATTTCTATAGATTTATAGGGATTCAATTTTTATTGGGGTGCCAAATGACTGAAGCGTATTTACAGGGTCGGTTTAGCAGATACCATATATTTTTATGAAAAGGGAGTCTTTGTTGTATGCAATTTCTTGAAAAATTTGTCAACCTTGTGGATAGCCTGAGTGATAAAATCGGGCATCTTGTCGGATGGATGACAACCTTGATGGTCCTTGTCGTGTTTTACGATACGGTAATGAGATATGCCTTTAATCAAGGAAATGTTGCCCTCCAGGAATTGGAATGGCATCTTTTTTCCATTGTCTTTTTGCTAGGAGCCGCCTATACCCTGAAAGGCGAGGGGCATGTCCGTGTGGATATCCTCTATGTCAATCTATCGAAAAAAACAAGAGCCTGGATTGATTTTTTAGGTGTCTTTGTTTTTCTTATTCCCTTTTCCGTTATGGTCATTCTGGCCACCAGGGGATTTATCATGAATTCCTGGGCGGTCCGCGAAGTCTCACCCGATCCCGGGGGACTGCAGGCCTATTATATTATAAAATCCATGATCCCTTTAGGCTTTTCCCTTCTGATTGTTCAAGGATTATCCGAAGCCGCTAAAAACTTCATGTTCATCATGGGATACAAACGACAGGGGGATAAATCATGATGGAAGTTTTCACCGAATTTCTACCCCTGATCATGTTCGCTGTTGTTTTTGGGCTATTGCTTTTGGGTTTCCCGGTTGCCTTTACCATTGGCGGGGTTGCCCTGGCCTTCGGTCTTTATGGTTTCGGGCCTGGGTTCTTTGATCTTCTGCCCCTAAGAATCTGGGGGACCATGACCAACTTCTCCCTTATGGCCGTGCCCTTATTTATTTACATGGGGGTCATGCTGGAAAAATCAGGCCTGGCCGAAGAATTACTGGAAGCCATGGCCCTGGTTTTCGGCAGGATCAAAGGCGGCCTTGCGGTTTCCGTTATTTTTGTGGGAGCCCTCATGGGGGCGTCCACCGGCATTGTAGGGGCCACCGTTGTGACAATGGGGCTTTTATCCGTTCCCACCATGCTTCGGAACCGGTACAATAAAAGCCTGACCACGGGTACGGTTGCAGCTTCCGGAACCTTGGGGCAGATCATCCCGCCCAGTATTGTTCTTGTTCTGCTGGGGGAGATCATGAATGTTTCGGTCGGCGACCTGTTTGTCGCTGCCATTATCCCGGGATTCATCCTTGTGGCCTTGTATATGATTTATATATTTATTATCGCCCAGATAAAACCGGAATGGGCCCCCCCCATTGATCAAAAAATCCTCGATGCCATGACACGGCAGGAGCTTTTGGGAAAAGTCTTCAAGGCGCTTATCCCGCCCCTGGCCCTTATGATTGCTGTATTGGGCTCCATTTTCGCCGGGATCGCGTCCCCCACGGAAGCGGCATCCGTTGGGGCCGTCGGTGCAAGTCTTTTAACTGTTATGCACAAGAGATTCTCTTACCAGATTGTAAAAGATGTCATGAATACAACCACCAAACTGACCTGCATGGTGTTTATCATCCTGGTGGGAGCCTCCACCCTGGGCCTTGTTTTCAGGGGCCTGGGCGGAGATGCGCTGGTCAGGGGCCTGATTTTAAGTCTGCCCTTTGGAAAATGGGGAATTCTCTTTGTTGTCATGTCCATTATTTTCGTTGCCGGATTTTTCCTGGATTTTATTGAGATTACCTTTATCCATGTGCCGGTTCTGGCACCGATCATGATTCACCTGGGTGTGGATCCCGTGTGGCTGGCAATCCTTATTGCTGTCAACCTTCAGACCTCTTTTCTGACGCCGCCTTTCGGGTTTTCTCTCTTTTATCTGAAAGGGGTCACCCCGCCTGAAATCACAACCATGGACATTTATAAAGGGATCATCCCCTTTGTTATTATCCAGATTATCGGGCTTTTGATTATCTGCCTGATACCCGAGACGGTTACCTGGTTAGGCACGGTTCTTTAATAAGAAATCTCCCCCATTCCAAACACAAAAGGGGCTGGAAAATTTTCCAGCCCCTTTTGCATGCACGATTATTTTACCAATCTTATTTTATAGGTCTTTCAATTCCTGGTAAGGCTCTTCTGTAATCTTATTCCATGCATGAATATTTTTCTGAAATGCCAGGAAGGCATCATACACCTTTTTGCTGGCAGGATCAGAAGCGGCCAGTTCTTCCAACACCTCCTGGGACAATTTCCTCAGCTCTTGGATAACCGGTTTGGGAAATTCCTTGAGCTGAACCTTATGGACATCGATCAATTCTCTTAAGGCGGCATTGTTTTTTGCTTCAAATTCAGACAGCATCCAGATATTGCTCTTGTAAGCGGCTGCCTCAACAATGGCTTTCAGGTCATCGGGCAATGAATTCCATGCATCCTTGTTTATCATTAATTCAAAGGCCGTTCCAAGTTCATGCCACCCCGGGTAATAATAATATTTTGCCGCTTTGTAAAAGCCCAGTTTCAGATCATGGAAAGGGCCTACCCATTCGGTTGCATCAATGACGCCCCTTTCAAGGTTGGTATAGATATCACCGCCGGCCATGAGGATGGCACTCCCGCCTGCTTTTGCAAGAACCTTGCCCCCCAGGCCCGGAATCCTCATTTTAAGACCGTTAAAGTCTTCCATGGAGTTGATTTCTTTGTTAAACCAGCCGCCCATCTGAACCCCGGTGTTTCCGGCCAGGAAAGGTTTTAAATTAAAGGGTGCATAGACTTCTTCCCAGAGTTCCATTCCACCGCCGGATAAAATCCAGGCATTGATGGACTGGGCATTGAATCCAAAGGGAACTGCAGCAAAAGACTGGGCTGCCGGAACTTTTCCTGCCCAGTAATAGGAGGCCGCATGACCCATTTGAACGGTTCCCTGGCTGACGGCATCAAAGGTTCCCATGGCCGGCACAAGCTCACCACCGGCATAGACCTCGATCTTCAATCTTCCGGCACTCATTTCATCTACCCATTGGGCGATTTTATCCGCACTTTCCCCCAGCATGGGGAAATGGGGCGGCCATGTGGTCGCCAATTTCCAGTGAATGACTTCTGCCTTTGGCGCTTCTTTTACTTCTTCCTTAGGTGCTTCTTGTTTTTCGCCTTTGCATGAACTCAACGCTCCTGCAAGACCTGCAACGCCAATGGCAGCTGCGCCGATTCCAACATTTTTGATGAATTTACGTCTGTTGTTGTCTTCCATGCAAAATCTCCTTTTTCAGTTAACGTATCTAATAATTCAAGCATGACAAGGTGGGAATGGGGATCACACCTTGGGTGTAACAATTAATGTTGTTAAACCCCATTGAATCTAATAAAATGAAGGTTATTAATTTACTAAATTCCGTTTTAGGCAAAAACCCCTTACCAAGTCAAGTGATATTCCATAAAAGACAAGGAATATTTCAGCGATCATCACCGGGAGGACAAAATCAAACCACAAAAGATAAGCGCCCCTCCTGCCAAATGAAAAATAAAAAGACGTTCTCCTAAAAAGAAATAGGCAATAATGGAAGTAAAAACCGGGATCAGGTACATAAATACCGAAGCAGTCCCGGACCCAACTGTTTTAACGCCATAATTCCAGCAGATATAGGATAAAATCGAGGGACAGACCCCCAGATAGACAAATATCCAGAAAATGGCCCAATTGAGTTCAAACCCTTTATAAAGGAAATATTCCCACGCATAAAACGGCAGGATGCACAGGGTCCCTAAAACAATGGTCATGGTTAAAAAGGAGATGGGGGATATCGGTATGGTTCTTTTTTTTAACAGCACGGAATAAAGTGCCCAGGAGGCAATGGATGCCAGGATCAAAAGGTCTCCCAGGTTAAAGGCAAAGCCCATAAACATGGCAAATGACCCCTTGGAAATAATCACCACGACCCCTGCAAGGGAGACCAGGATGCCCAGGGCCTGAATTACCCTGGGCTTCTGCCGATTCACCATCCAGGCAAAGCCAAGCGTCATGGCCGGCATGGCTGCCACCACAAGGGCAATATTGGTGGCAGTGGTATATTGGGCGCCCATGTATAGGACTGAATTATAAACCGCCACACTGGGAATGGATAAAACAAAGAGAAAGCCCAGATTTTGCCGGATGGGAAGGATATCCTTTTTAAGCCCTTTAAGTGCAAAGGGAAAAATAAAAATCAACGCCGCCAGCCACCGGAATAATGACAATGCCATGGGTTTAATCTGAACAATCACGCCCTTGGCAATCACCGTGTTAATGGCCCAGAACAGAACGGCAAACCCAAGCCCCAAAAGGGCCAAAAGTGTTTTATGATCCATAACAGATTTTTTTTTCATTTTTGGTAACCGGTTATGGGTTAAAAAATCGGATCCGGGCCGGGGTATCCAGTATCATCTGTTTGTAAAGGGACAACAAGAACAATTCCATGGCCTTGATCTTCAGGGGATCCAGGTCACAGATCAACAGATCATAGTACTTTTTGACAATGGCATGGCTGAGATTCAATTTCTGGGTGCCGGCTTCTATGACCGCTTCAATATGGGCATATCCCTGTTTTTTGGAAGCAAGCAACAGATCATGGACCTCTTTTACCTGTTCGGGATATTTTTTTGCAAAGGATTCCCTGACCACCCAGACCGCAAACACAAAGGGCAGCCCCGTCATCTCATGCCAGATGCCGCCCAGGTCAAAACAATGGACAAAGCGTTCTTTCCAGGGCTGGGTCAGGGCATTATCGCCAATGACCATGACCGCATCCACGTCACGGGGAATCTTATGGATATCTCCCACCGGTCCCACCTTGAAATCAGGATAAACCTGTTTCTGGGAAAAGATCATCTTTAAAAAAGAAGCAGCCGATGCAGATTCATTGGAAAACATCACTGTTTTTTGATTCAAGTCGTCCAGGGCATAATTGCTGGCACAGATAACACTCAGGACATTTCCCTGGCAGGAGATTGAAAGATCAGGGAGCAGAAGGAGTTTTTCATGGTTCATGGCATAAAATGCCGCGGATATGGGACTGATCTCAATCTGGTCGGTAATAATTTTGCGGTTAAGGGCAGACGGTACATCGGGAACCATGGTAAGCCAGTCCGGTAACAATCCATTATCAAGACCATAGTAAATAGGTGAAGCATTAATATAACTGATTTTTCCCAAAGATATCTTAGGTTTCATGGGTGGTCAAACTTTCGATAAGGTCCGAGTTGTTACCAACAGTTAAATCCACATATATAAACCCTGATTTTTTTCCTTTGTCAAGGGTGCCGGCAAGGTGGGCAAGCCCCAGTGCTTTTGCCCCGTTGATGGTTGCCATGGACAAAATCTGTGCAGGCTCAATTTCCGGAAAGTTACGCCGGACAAATGCCATCTCGTCAAAAATGCTCAAGGAATCACAGGAGGCGAGGCTGTCGGATCCCAGGGCCGGCGCCAGTTTTTTTTTGAGCATCCTGCCGATCTCCGGCAATCGTCCATGAAGATTCAGATTGCTCCGTGGACACAGACATATTTGGGTGCCGGTTCTGGCAAGGATGTCCAGATCCAGGTCATTGCTCGTGAGCAGATGAACGGCAAGGGTGGATGAATCCAGGATTCCCAGATTGTCCAGATACTGAACCGGGCTTCTGGCACCAAGGGGCCACAAGGAGGTGTCTATCCCCCGTGAGGCGAGAAATTTTTCCCATTCTCCCTTTTGACCGGATAAAAATTTTGATTCTGCATCTGATTCCGAAAGGTGGATGGAAAAGGGCAGGTTTTGGGTCCGCGTCCGTTCTTTGGCAGCCTGCAACAAAACAGGATCGGTTGTATGGGGGGCATGGCCGGCCAGGGAAAAGGACAGGGCCTCTTTTTTTTCAATCAAAATTTTTGGCTGGAAGGATCCTAAAAATTCTCTGAACCAAACACCGGAAAGGTTCAGGGATTGGACAATTTTTCGGGTAAGACCCAGGGTGGAAATCTCTCCGATATATCCTATGCCCTGGTCTGCAAGCTGTCTGGCTGATTTTTCGGCCTGTCTGTGCAAAACGGCTTCTGTTGTTTCTTCTCTTTTTTTCAATAGGTCTTGAACCCAGGCTGCAAATCCCCGGTCAAATGGAACGCGATGCTTGAGTGCCGACAATTCCAGGTGAAGATGGGCATTGACAAGGGAAGGCAGGATCACCCCAGGGCCGTGGTCCATTGTATTTTTGCCTGAAAAATGCTGTCCGGGGGCGGCCTTATAAACCGCTGTTATCCATCCGTTTTCGACCTCGACACATCCGTTCTCAATCACCCGGTGGGGGGTAATGACCACCCACCCGGCCCGATGAATTGTCTTTGCGGTGGGGGACTTTATAAACCGAACCCTTGGAACAGGCGGGCTCATAGAAGATTATAGTAACAATCCCGTTGCCGGGGCTTAAATCCTGCCGTTGTAATTAACCGCCGCAACTCTGTTTCCGGGAGCATAAAATTCACACCGGCCGAAGCCACGACATTTTCCTCAATCATGGTACTGCCCATGTCGTTGGCACCGAAAAACAATGCGGTCTGGGCAATTTTATCGCCCTGGGTAACCCAGGATGCCTGTATGTTCTCGATATTGTCCAGAAAAATACGGCTTAAGGCCAGCACCTTGAGATATTCGACGCTGGTTTTTTTTTGACATTGATCTGTGTATTTCCGGGTTGGAACGTCCAGGGAATAAAGGCGGTAAACCCACTGGTTTCATCCTGGAGCGCCCTTATTTTTTCCAGGTGGGAAACAATATGAAAATCCTGTTCAAGATGGCCAAACATCATGGTGGCACTGGATCTCATTCCCTGGAGATGGGCCTGACGCATCACCTCCAGCCACTCTTCGGACAGGCATTTGTTGGGAGAAACCGTTTGCCGGATATCATCGCAAAGTATTTCGGCACCGCCTCCGGGTATGGATGAAAGTCCCGCTTCTTTGAGGATGGAGATGGTTTCGGCCACGGATAAATTTGAGCGTTTGGCGATAAAATCAATCTCCGGAGGGGAAAATCCGTGGATATGGATATCAAATTTTTTCTTAATAAAGGAGAGCATGTCCACATAAAAATCAATTTTAAGATCCGGGTGCATACCGCCCTGGAGAAGAATCTGGGTACCCCCGAGATCAAGGGTTTCTTGAATTTTTTCACGCAAGTCCTTTTTTGAGAGGACATACCCTTTTTCCAAAGGTTGATAAAAGGCGCAAAACCGACACCCGGACACGCAGATATTGGTGTAGTTAATGTTCCGGTCCACAACATAGGTGACATTTTTTTCCGGGTGAAAATCAAAACGTTTCCGGTTGGCAAGACTGCCAAGGGTCAATAGGTCGGCATTTCGGTAGAGTTCAAGGGCCTCTTTGCCGTCAAGTCTCAGATTTTCTTCTGTTTTTTTTATGATTTTGTCTATTGGGTGCATTTGCAAGCCATTTAAATGGGATTATAAAACGAATCTCTTTGTACGGGGTCAAATCCAGCAGAACGGATCATGGCCTCCATCTGGTCCTGGGTCAGTCCTTTGGCGGATGTGGCCCCTGCCGTGTGGGTAATCCGCTCTTCAATGATGGTGCCGTCCAGGTCATCGGCCCCAAAACTTAAGGCCACCTGGGCAAGGGGTTCTCCGATCATGACCCAATAGGCCTTGATATGGGCAAAATTATCCAGCATCAGACGGGCAGCTGCCACATTTTTCAAATCATCCATTGCCGTTGTCGAAGGAATATGGGAAAGCTCTGTGTTCAGGGAGTGAAAGGCCAGGGGAATAAAAGCTGAAAACCCATGGGTTTCATCCTGGAGTTCCCGCAGGGCAATGAGATGGTCCACCCGTTCCTCTATGGTTTCAATATGGCCGTATAGCAGGGTGGCATTTGTTTTGATCCCTGCAGTGTGAACGGTTCTGACAATCTCAAGCCAGCGGGCATGGCCGATTTTTTTGGGGAAGAGTGCGTCATGGACACGGGTATTCAATACCTCGGCCCCCCCGCCCGGCATCATTTCAAGCCCTGCCTCCTTTAGCTGACGAACCGTCTCTTCCAAAGAAAGGCCGGACAAATTGGATAAATAGTCGATCTCCACACAGGTGAATGCCTTGATGCTGGCCTTTGGCCGTACTCTTTTGACGGTTTTTAAAAGATCGATAAAATAATCGAAAGTTAGGTCTTCATTCAGACCGCCCACAATGTGCAATTCAGCCACAGGCTCCTCGATCCGTTCCATGAGCCGTTTTTCAATTTCATCCATGGACCAGACATAGGAATCCTTTTCTCCGTTGTCCCTGGCATAGGCACAAAATCTGCACCTGTTCTTACAGATATTGGTATAATTTAAATGCTGGTTATACACATAAAAGGCCTTGTTTCCATGCAGGCTGCGCCGGACATAACTGGCAATATGCCCCAGCCCCAAAAGGTCAGGGGTATCATAAATACAAATCCCGTCTTCCTTTGAAAGACGGGAGCCTTGTTTGACTTTTGCGTAGATCCTTTCAAGGTGCTCATCCAAAAACGATATCTTCATTAACGCCTCTTTATTCTCCTCACAACCTTTCTTTTCTTTTGGGGTTGCAGACTGGCTGCCGCATTGGCCATACTCAGTTTGGGATCCAATAGGTTGTTCTGGGTATAGGAACAGGCTGCCCTTGGGCATTTAAGTCCTTTTTTATCACCACTTGCCTGCATTTCAATTAAAAATGAGTTTTTGCACAAGGGGCATTCAAAATGATAGGGTTTATCCCAGCTCACAAACCGGCATTCCGCTTTTGAGCAGGAAAAAAAGCGCTTCCCTTTTTCCGTTGTTTTCTCCTCAATTGTCCCATTTTTACACAAGGGGCAGGGCATGGCAAGTTCGCTTTCAAATGCGGCGATCTGGGACTCAATGTCCATTTCAGATCGAACAGCCTCTTTTTCTCCCCGGTCCTCTTCTTTCCGGCTTCCGGCCTCTTGTTCTTTGCGAACCTGGTCTTCTTTCTGCTGAAACCGTTCTTCCATGGCTTTAAGCTGTGCTTCCCTCTCGGCCATTTGTGCTTCCCTTGCTGCAAGCGCGTCTGACTTTTCCTGGGCAGCTTTCAGGGCCAGCTCCTTTTCTTCCATTTCCTTGAGCTGTTCTGCTGCTTTTTTGGCCGCTTCCTCTGCCTGTTTTATCTGTTCATCTTTTTGCGCCAGTTGCCGTGCCAGTTCTGCATCTTTTCTGACTGCCGCTTCAGCTTTTTCCATCTCGGCTTTCTGGGCGGCAATCTCTTCTTTGGAAGGCCCTTTATCAAAAACATCCGTGACCTGAATTTTTTCCGTATACTCGTCTGATCTTTTTTTCCGGCTTTTCATCAGTATGGACAGCCGGTCTATATTTTCTTTTTTTCTTTTTTTTAATTTTTCTGAAATTTCTTTTGTCTGGGCCGGGGTTTTCTGGGTGCCAGAGGCCATCTCAGAGGCCCGTTTCTCCGCATGATCCCGGGACACGGAAACCCCCCGGCTTTTCAATGTGGCTTCAAAACTTTGTTTCGCAAGTCCAAGGGTTTTCCGGCCGGAAGTAACCTCGTCGTTCATCTGCAGAACAAAGGCAATCAGGTTCATGCCCTGCATGCCGGGAAACATGCTGTCCAGAAATCCTGCCATCATGAAAGAAGGCATTTCAGCTTTGAAATCCCCATTTTCGCTCTCACTGATATAACCGCTTTTCAAGGATGAAGAAATGGCCGTTCCAAGGTAGTCGTCTTTTTCAAGCCCAATGTCCACTAACTCATTGGTAAAACTTTCACGCTGATACCGTTCCGGGGGGGAATCCACATATTGTCTGATCTCACGTTCACGTTCCACAATAATGGTTATGCAGGATATGGTTGCCAGGTTAAAGGATATCATTGCCGCATCGGAATCGACATCAATGAAAGACATAATTTCTCTGGCAAGAATTTCATCCAGCTGTTTTTTTACGAAAACAGGATCATTCTCCTGCCCTGATTTCAAATCATCTGTCATTTATTCCCCTCCCTGATTAATCTCAGAAATCATATCTGCGATGTCGGCGGCCATTTGCCCGACTTTATCGTTTTTTTGCAGTTTGCCCGGCGGTTTATGCTCCGTCGGCTCATTCTCGTCAGACAGGTCATTTTCCGGGTCCTGGGCATCATCCCTTGAGGTTGAGACTTCAAGACAGTCTCCCTGGCGGTTAAAGATAACCGACAATGGTACTTTTATTTCAAAATCAAACTTATAGGCGATTTGATTGTTATGAACGATAAGGTTTCCATCTTTATAGTCTATTTCATCCTGGATTGCAAATTGGTGCTTCTCCAGCAATAATTTTTCGATGATATCCCAATCAAGTTCTGCGTTTATTGTGTCAATAAATTCTTTTTCGCTCTCCTGGATTGTTTCTGGATTTGTAAGCTTCACAGGTCACCTCAATTTTATTTAAATACCAATACCATTTCCTTTGCAAAACGCAAATATGCCGATGATGCAGGACTTTTTATATCGTAAAGCACAAGGGGGATTTTTTTATCAATGGCGTTTTTAACCGCTTCATCTTCGGGGATAAAGGTAGGACATATCAGGTCTTTGATCTCTGACAGATTCTGATCGGCTAAAAATTGGTCAATTTCTGCATCTGTTTTACACCGATTAAACAGGATGCTCGCTATTTTCAGAAAATTTTTGTGGGTATGCCGGATATATTTTATCAATTTCAGCAGGCAATGAAAGTCTTCAACGGCATTGTGCCGGGTACTCATGGCAATGACCAACCAGTCTGCAGCCGTCAAGGCTGCAACACTTAAAAATCCGTAGGAAGAAGGCGCATCAATGATGATATAATCGTATTCCTGTTCAATATCCTCCAGAAGAAGACGTAAAATTTTTTCATTGGAGACGGTTCCGGCCAGTTTTAATGCGACTTCAAAAAGATCAAATCCTGCGGGTAACATATCCAGATAATGAAAATCCGTTTTCACAATGGCCTGGATAATCGTTGCCTTGCCACTCAAAACAGAAGAAAGGTTAAACGGATACCCCATGGCCTTAATACCAGACCATTCTGTCGTTGACCCCTGGGGATCGCAGTCAATAAGGAGTGTTTTTTTTTCGTATAAGGAAAGACAGGCCGCAAGGTTAACAGCTGTAACACTTTTGCCGGAACCGCCCTTCTGTCCTGAAATTGTCAATACTTTACTCATGACCATTATTTTTAGCACAATTTTAAAAAATATCAATCATAATCGTTTTGCAACCGCCATTTGCAGTATGTTTAATCTGGTCACTCCCATAATCATTTGTCTTAAGATTTTACCCGGTTGAAATAATCAGACAGATATATCATAATACAGGAAGGATTCACCCATCACAAAAGGAGATCTAAGTCCTTGGCCAATATAGCCATCTCAATTGAAGGAATTGATCAGGCAATTGAAAATCTGAAATACAGACCTGATTCAGTAAAGCAAAAAGCCATTTCAGCCATCCGGTCATTTTATGATTCAGAAGACGCAATAAAGGTCCTCACTGACGTTGATACAGATATCCTGATAAGAAAAATATGGGATACAGGGGATGATCCGTCAAAGATCAAATCAAAAAGAAGAAATTTTTTCAGTCTCAAGTCCTCCATTAACACAGACCTGAAGAAATTGTCAGAAAAGGATATGAATCTGGATAATATCACGATTAGTGATGCCAACATCTTTGATATGACAGAAGAGGCGAAAAACAATCTTTTAAACAGTTTTACAAATGCTGTAAAAACAGGAGATATCGATCTTGAAAAGGCCACAGGGATTCTAAAAGCCGTCACAGATTTTCTTGAAACCCTTCAAATTGATACACCGGACAATGAATCCCTGGATCTGATCAAAGAGATAAAAAAAATCCTCAGTAAAATTTCCCAGACGGCTCTGGCCGGTGAAGAGGTGGCTGAAGAAATAGAACTTGCCGAAGATGAAGGCCTGGAGGTGGTAGCGGCGGATGAGGCGCTTGAAATCCTTGATGAGGCGGACGAAGACACGGAAGTGATAGAACTTGCCGAAGATGAGGAGCTTGAAGAGATTGAGCTTCCCGAAGATGCGGATCTTGAAGAGATTGAGGAAGGGGAGCCGGAGCCTGAAGAATCGATAGCGGATGACATCATTGAGGAACTGGATGATGACACGGAAGTGGTTGCGGAAGATGACCCGATCGAACTTGAGGCGGATGAGGAACTCGAAATTCTTGATGGGGCAGACGAGGACACGGAAGTGATAGAACTTGCCGAAGATGAGGAGCTCGAAGAAATTGAGCTTCCCGAAGGCGAAGATCTTGAAGAGGTTGAACCTCTCGAGGATGAGGAACTTGAAGAGATTGAACCGCCCGAGGATGCGGATTTTGAAGAGATTGAGGACGCGGAAGAGGCGTCTGAAGAACCGCTAGAGGATGACATCATCGAGGAACTGGATGATGACACGGAAGTGGTTGCGGAAGATGACCCCATCGAACTTGAGGCGGATGAGGAACTTGAAATCCTTGATGAGGCGGACGAAGACACCCAGGAGATAGAACTTGCCGAAGATGAGGATCTCGAAGAAATTGAGCTTGCCGAAGGCGAAGACCTTGAAATGGTTGAGGGGCTTGATAAAGAGGAGCTTGCGGCACTTGAAGATTTCAGGGAACAACGAAAGCTTGCAGAACACTTTGATGATACCCTGGGAGAAAGAGAAAAAAAATTTAATGTCTATGTAACGGTTCCCAAGGGCAAATATACCATTGGCACCCAGAAAAGCCTCAAGGCCAGTCTGGAACTCCAGCAATTTGATATGCCCGAGGTGCATATCGGCCGATATCCGGTTACCAACTCTCTTTTTGAAATTTTCATTGACCAGACCGGCTATGTCACCACAGCAGAAAAAAAAGGCATCGGTATTGTTTACCAGGCCAGATATAAAAAGACGGGTAAGACAGCCTCCTGGAATAAGAGTGCCGGGTCCAAAGACGTAAAAGGCGCTTGCTGGCATAAGCCGTCAGGTCCCGGATCCACCCTCCACGGGAAGCGGAACCATCCGGTGGTTCAGGTCAGTATCGAAGATGCCTTTGCCTATGCATCATGGATCGGCAGAAGACTTCCAACGGAAGCTGAATGGGAATCTGCTGCCAGAACCGATCTGGGGTATCCGTATCCCTGGGGCGATGAATTCAAACTGACAGCCCTCAACATTGAAAAAAGCGGACTCTCCGACACCTGTCCCGTGGATGAATATGACGATCATGCCAATGAATTGAAGATCGTGGACATGCTGGGCAATGTCATGGAATGGACTTCTGACATGGAAAAACCCCCGTTTAAAACCAAACCCAATACCCCTTACTGCATTGCAAAGGGCGGGGCCTGGAATTCGGGTTCCAATTTAACCATTAGTTCCCGGGCATTGTTTAAAAGCGGATTTTCAGCCAACACCATCGGTTTCAGATGCATATCTGAGATTTTCCTATGATCACGGCAACTGCCTTGGATCATTTAATCCAAACTTATATTGATTTTCTGATCGTTGAAAAAGGTCTTTCCCCCAATAGTATTGAATCCTATGCAGCCGATCTTTCCGGCTATGGTGATTTTCTTGAGAAAAATCATATTGTTGACATGGCCCATGCGGATACAACGGTTATCCTGGCATGGCTGGTCCACCTGGCCCAAAAAGGTCTGTCTTCAAAATCAAGGGCCAGGCATCTGATTGCCCTTCGGGGGTTTTATAAATATCTTATCAGTGAAAAGCATCTGTGTGTAAACCCTGTAAAAGACGTGGATATCCCCAAACCCGGCCAGGCACTTCCCAAAATAATGTCCATTGTGGAAATTGAAGCGCTTCTTGAGACCGGGGACTTGACAAAACCAAAGGAGCTCAGAAATATCGCCATGATGGAAATAATGTACGGGGCAGGTCTCAGGGTGTCTGAGTTGATTTTTCTCAGACTCCAGGATATAAACCTTGGGGCCGGTCTTTTACGGGTCATGGGAAAGGGCTCCAAAGAAAGGATGATTCCCATTGGTGCCAAGGCCAAGGCCATCACCCAGGAATGGATTGACACAGCACGTCACCAGGTTTTAAAAAACGTTCCAAGCCAATACCTGTTTGTTGCAAGGGCTGGAAAACCCATGACGCGGCAGGCTTTTTGGAAAATTATCAAACGTCATGCGGCACTGGCCGGGATTTCCAAAAACATCACGCCCCATACACTGCGTCATTCTTTTGCCACTCACCTGCTGGAAGGCGGGGCAGACTTAAGGTCTGTCCAGACCCTGCTGGGCCACTCAGATATCTCGACCACCCAGATTTATACCCATATTTCAAAAGATTATCTGATAAAAATGCACCAGAAATTTCATCCGAGAAACTGATGGAAGGTTTTTAAGATCCAAACCCATTAATTCTGAAGGAAGTGTGAAAACAAATCATTTGAGTTTTAAAGCCAATTTGCCTGTGATATGGTTGTGCTGTTAAAACGGACCAAGATCGGCCCGAGCAATTGACTGTTGCGAAAACAGCGGCTATGAATTTCATTTTTAGCTGTCATGGCCGGGTAATCCAGGGATGACCGGGAATTATATTGCATTGATGATTGTAAACAAATCTGCACGCTATTTTTGGTTTATCGTTATACTTATTATGTTATCCGGATGTGTGCCCTCCGAGCCTCCGGGGCAGGAGATGCGGGATCTTCGGATTGTCCCCCAGAGCTATCGCCTCCACGTCAGCACCCTGGATCATCGGGGCAAAGCCCTGGAGACGTCTGTGGAACTTCCAGAAACTACCCTATCTGTGAACACCCCATTACCGGCAAATCTCCCGGAAGATGCGCTCTTAACCTTCACTGCCGACTTTTCAATTCCCGGAACCTTAAAAGACCAGCCCCTGCTATTGTTTGTTCCCACAACTCACTACCCCATGGAAATAAGGGTAAACAATTCCCTGGTATTTGCCAGTGGTGTCATGACATCGTCCACACGACTGGACAAGTTTTTTGGTGAACGGGAATTTATCTCTCCTGAAATCCTGGATTATGAAAACAAGAACCAGCTTTCCATTCAGATTGTGCCGCGAAGGCTTCGCATCCAATTGCCGCACCTGTTTTTTGGGGAATTCAAAGATGTTTCTTCGAGAACGGTCTGGTACAATATCGGCCACTATTGCCTGATTTTCGGGTTTTCCATGCTAAGCTTTTTTTTCTGTCTGATGTTTACCATGCTATGGGCAGGAACCGGATTCAAAAACCAAAGCCAGGTATATTTTGCCCTCACCTGCTTTTTTCTGGGCGCTGGGTATGTGCACATGTTCTTTTCAACCCCGGCCATGGACGGGCTTTTTCTCTGGCAATTTTCCAGATTCAGTTTTACGGCAGCCATTATTACCATTTTCTTTTTTGTCCTGGACTTTATCGGTACAAAATCCATTACCCGGAAAATTTTCTACAACCTGACCGCCTTTCTGGTGATAGGCCTGCTTGCCGGATTGTTTTTTTCACAGAATAGCAAATATGAAATAGAAGAAGTGTTCATCATCACATCCCGATGGATCATCGGACCGGGCCTGATTATTATACCTGTTCTGGTGGTGGGTGATTTTTTCCGCAAAAAAAGAATCGAATCCATTATTGTTGCCATCTCTTTTTTGGCAACCGCTGTGGCAGCCATCCGGGATTTGCATTTTAGTCAGAATTTCCGGGATGCGGATATATGGTGTCTTCCCATTGGGTATATGGTTTTAGAAATCGGGATTGTTATTGTCATGGTTATCGAACAGAAACGATTGTTTAAAACCATTGACGCCCAGAAAAAAAATGCCGAACGCATGAACCAAGAATTGATTCTGGCAAAGGAAAAAGCAGATACCGCCAACAAGGCAAAGAGTCAGTTTCTTGCCACCATGAGCCATGAGATCAGAACCCCGATGAATGGGGTGATCGGAATGAACAGGCTGTTGCTGGATACGGATCTGACCCCTGAACAGGCCGATTATTCGAAAATGATAAAAGAGAGCGCCGAATCCTTGCTGGCCCTTATCAACGATATCCTTGATTTTTCCAAGGTCGAGGCCGGCAAGCTGGACCTGGAAGAGATTGATTTTAATATCCATACCATGCTGGATACGTTTATCTCTGCCATGAAATTCAGGGCCCAGGACAAAGGCCTGGATCTGGTTTTTAAGCTGGACCCGCGAATCCCGGCCTTTGTAGCGGGAGATCCGGGACGACTCCGCCAGATTCTGACCAACCTGGTCGAAAATGCCATAAAATTTACCTCCGAAGGACAAGTCCTTATCAAGGGGGATTTAGAACAGGAAAACGAAACAGGCATGGTATTGGTATTTTCCATAACCGACTCAGGCATTGGTATTCCCCTGGACAAACAGGTGCATCTGTTTGAAAATTTTTCCCAGCTGGATTCTTCCGATACCCGAAAATACGGCGGTACAGGTCTCGGACTGGCCATTTCAAAACAACTAACAGAATTGATGGGCGGGAAAATTTGGGTCGAAACCCAAAACACTATCGGAACCACTTTTTCATTTACACTGCAATTGAAACGCTCATTTAAAAAGTTTATAGACCAAACGCCCCTGGACCCAAGCCGTATAAAGGTTCTTATAATAGATGAGAATGAAGCTTGTGGAAAAATGATCCAACGTCAGCTCCATTCTTTGTCTGTTGCGTCCTCTCTTGTCCAAACCAGATCCCAGGGGGTGATGGCATTAAATAAAGCCCATAAGGAGAAAACACCCTTTCAGGTTGCCATATTTGCCACGGCTTTCCCGGACATGGATGGGGCGACCTTTGCCCAGACCCTAAAATCAGACCCTGACATGGACACAATTTCCCTGATTCTTATAACGCCCCTGGGCAGACGGGGGGATGCAAAAAGATATAAAGACCATGGGTTTTCAGCATATTTCACCAAGCCGGTCCATTCTTCAGATCTCTATGAGTGTCTTGCAATGCTGATAAACAAAAAACATCCTCCCCTGGAAAAAATTTCCAAGGACCTCATTACCCGTCACAGCATCAGTGACAACCGAAATGGGAAATTCCTTCTGCTCCTGGTAGAAGACAATATTATCAACCAGAAGGTCGCTGTGGGCATGCTCAAAAAGATGGGATACCGTGCGGATATCGCCTCAGACGGAATTCAAGCCCTTAAAGCGCTTGAAACAAAGCGGTATGACCTGATTTTCATGGACTGTCAGATGCCGCATATGAATGGATATGAAGCCACCCGGATTATCCGGGATGCCGCGTCCAATATCATTGACCACACTGTTCCCATTGTTGCCATAACGGCCAATGCCATGGCGGGTGACAGGCAGGAATGTCTGGATGCCGGTATGAACGATTATATTTCCAAACCCTTCCGGCCGGAAGCCCTTTCCGAGGTATTGAAAAAATGGCTGCCTTTTCCTCCAAAAACCACCATTGAACCTTTGTCCGTACTAATAGTGGATGATAATCCCATTAACCGCAAAGTCATCAAAGGCCTCTGCAATCGGCTCAACTGGAAGTCAGATGACGCCTGTGACGGAAAACAGGCCCTGGACCTTTTGACAAAAAACACCTATGGCCTTGTGCTCATGGACTGCCAGATGCCGGGTATGGACGGATACGAAGCCACCCGAATCATCCGGGATTTAAGTTCCAGCGTAAAGAACCATCATGTTCCCATCATTGCTGTCACGGCCAATGTCAGTGATGAAAACCGCGCAAAATGCCTCCGTTCGGGAATGAACGATTTCCTCCCCAAGCCTGTAAAACTACACATGCTCAAAGAAATGACAATCAAAACGCTAAACAGTGTAACCACAGACAAATCCATATAACTTTCAAAAATCCCTGTAAAATAGGGTATTTATCCGTAAAAATAGCAACCCAGCCATTGATTATTCCTTC
>VMSR01000035.1 GCA_013792075.1 Desulfobacula sp. | reverse complement strand
GATGGTATCGGTTGAAAATTCAAGGAAAAACCTAAATCCGTAGGGAAAAGCGATGAAATATCCAAAAGCAGCGCCAAGAAAAAAGAATAACACTGAAAACACAACAATGGGTAGAAAATATTTTTTTTCAGTTCTGTATAGTCCGGGAGAAATAAACATCCAGAATTCATAAAAGAGAACGGGCGTTGATAGTACAATACCGGCCATCAATGAAACTTTTAGATAGGTAAAAAATGCTTCGGGAAGGCCTGTAAAAATCATTTGGGTGTTTTTATTCTCACCCATGGCATGGGCAAGGGGCGCTATCAAAATTTCAAATAATTTTTCTTTAAAAAAATAGGCGATGCAGAATCCAATACCCACTGCAATTGAACAGCGGACCAGCCGGTCTCTGAGTTCACTCAAATGTTCGATAAAGGGGCTTTTTTCTTCAGTAATCATGGCTCAGGAATTCAGTCCATAATGTTATTAGGGTATCAGCAGGATCTTTTTCCCCTGCCATTAAATAAGATTTACCTGATTTTTTTTGGGATCAAGAATCGTTGGGGGCGTTTTTGAACTCTCCCCTGGTGTGGCTGAGAATTTTGACATAGTCTTGTGACTTTGGGGGCCCGATGGCAATAAGGAAAATGGCAGGGATCAATAAAATTTCAGACCTTCCAAGACCAAACATAGTGTGTTCAAATTCCGTTAATCCAAATTGCCGACCATCTCTTTTACGATATGTGGCTCTCAGGTGTCAAGATGGATCTGAGATTACAACACATTGTTTTTTTACCTATATACTATCTTCAAGTGAATATGTAGAATGCCAATAACTTGTGATACTGATGTAAACTGAAAAACTGAGCAAGCAGGATGAATATGGTATTTTTAATATCTCGACATCAACACGACTTAAATATCCATTGGGATTAAAGTAGTAAACAACCATGCTTTTACATATTTTTCTTATGATTCTTGGACTCACTGCACTGACGGCCGGTGCCGAAGGTCTTGTCCGCGGCAGCAGTTCTTTGGCCATCCGTATGGGATTGACCCCTCTTATCATCGGGCTTACCGTTGTGGCTTTTGGCACAAGCACGCCGGAACTTGTCGTGAGTTTAAGTGCTTCATTGAACAACCAAGCAGATATTGCAATTGGAAATGTGGTTGGCTCTAATATTTTCAATATCGGCATCATCCTCGGGATTACCGCTTTGCTCTGCCCTGTAAAAGTGAATCTTCAGGTCATCAAGCATGACGCTCCGATCATGATTGGGGTATCGCTTCTGTCATTGTTTCTCATCACCAAAGGGACCCTGTCCAGATTGACCGGTATCGGACTTTTTGTTATGCTTGTGGCCTACCTGTACTATAGTATTCGGTTGGCCAGAAAAGAAGTGTCGAAAGATATCGAGAAGCAATTCCAGGAGGGTGTTCCTTCCCGGTCAAAATCCTTATATCGGGATTTATTGTTTATCGGCGGGGGGCTTTTACTTCTCGTCACAGGCTCCCGCCTACTGGTCATGTCCGCAACAGACATTGCCCGTTTTATGGGAATAAGCGAGGCTGTCATCGGGCTTACAATAATTTCAGCAGGTACGAGTATGCCGGAACTTGCCACTTCTATTATGGCAGCATTCCGGCGCCAGCCTGATATTGCCGTGGGGAATGTTGTCGGATCAAATATTTTCAATCTTCTTGGAATTATGGGAGCAGCATCCATTGCAAGTCCGCTATCGGCAACCGGAATAACAGGTTTGGACTTGTGGGTAATGGTTGGTTTTTCCATGGCATTACTGCCACTTCTGTATACAGGTTTAAAACTGCAGCGGTGGGAAGGGGCCTTACTGCTGTTGGGATATGCTGGTTATCTATGGACTTTATGGCCTTCAAGCTAATGGAGAATCGGCACATAACACTGTGTTCTTTTATCGTTTGTCATAAATCCCGGGTGGAGGGAACTTTTTGATGATGGATCTGTATCAATTTGTACGAACCAATAAAAAAATAGTGATCTGGGTTTGTTTTTTCGGCCTGTTGTTTCTGGTGCGCAAGGTTTTTGGTCTTGTTTTTTTGACCTTCATTTTGTGTTATATTTTCAATAATATTATTGTTCAACTGGAACGTCGAACCCTATTGAGACGACGCTTCTGGATCATATCTGTGTATCTGTTTTTTGTGGCGGTTGTTGCCGGTCTGTTTTTCTTTGCATTGCCCCAAATTTTGGGGGAGACCAAAGTGTTCATCACCAAATTACCCCAGTCCGTGGATGCCATTCATCTGTATTTAGACAAGTGGGCGCATAAACAGCCTCAAATAGCTCCGCTTATCGAGCGGATCAAGGATTCGGTAACCATTAACAACCTGCTGGGAATCAATCGTGAGGCTTTGGTCGATTTTGTGGTCAGATTTTTCAACCAGACCCTTCATTTTACCACCTATTTTCTGCTGGCCACTCTGTTTAGTTTTTTAATCCTGCTGGATTTACCCAACTTGAGATCGCGGGTGTTCGCCCTGCGGGATACACGTTTCAAAGATGCCTATGATGAAACTGCCGGCAGTGTTGTCCAATTTGCATTGGTAGTGGGAAATACCTTTCAGGCCCAGATTCTGGTCGCCGTGCTCAACACCCTTTTGACCGGTTTGGGGCTCTGGTTTTTTAAAATAGAAGCCATTGCGCTGCTGGCGAGTATCGTCTTTTTTGCAGGCCTTATTCCTGTGTGGGGGACCTTTATCTCCTCGATTCCCATTTTACTGCTGAGCTTTAACGATGGGGGAATGGGACTGGCGGGCAAGGTGGTCTTCATGATTGGGTTCGTGCATGCAGTCGAAACGTATATCCTAAACCCGCGCATCGTCTCCG
>VMSR01000211.1 GCA_013792075.1 Desulfobacula sp. | reverse complement strand
TTGATGAACGGTTTACAAAAAAGACCTATCAGGATCTTTTTCCGGACGAATGGCATCCCTATGAAACCATCCGCACCGGTCTGGAATTAAAGGAACATCTCGCCAATTTCTGGGGGCGCATAAACAAAGCTTGATTTTTTTTCATAACCTGGCGAAAATAACTTGTTTTTCCAGCCGCTTCATACTATTAGAGGTGTCTTTTTTTAATTTGAGGTAAACCAATGAAATTTCAAAACATTACCTATTCCATTCCATGGAATCTGTTTCTTATAACCATTGGCGGTTTTATACTGGCGGTGGGACTTAAAGCCATTATCATTCCCCACGGCTTGATCACGGGCGGCTTTTCGGGCCTCGGCATTCTGCTGCTCTACTACACAGGGGCACTGACACCGGGTCTTTGGTTCCTGATCCTGAACATCCCCATTTTTATCATTGGCTGGAAATTGATCAGCAAGCGATTTATGTACTACAGCCTCTACGGGATGATTACCCTGACCCTTTTCATTGACCTTGTCAATTTAAAGTTCGAGATCGCCGATCCCTGGCTGGCCTCCCTTGCCGGCGGCATCTTCGTGGGGGCTGGTGCCGGTATTGTGTTTCGATCCCTTGGGTCTTCGGGCGGTAATGACATCATCTCCATCCTGCTCAACCAAAAATATGGTGTCCGCATCGGGACCTATAATTTTTTATTCAATCTTGTGCTTTTTCTTTTCAGTTTCGGAACCCTGAAAACAGATTTGATCATTTATTCCATGGCCACAAGCTATATTGCCTCCCAGGTGATGGAATCCTGCATGACCCTGTTCAACCAGCGGAAAATGATCATTATTATTTCCGAAAAGCCCAGGCTGATTGCAGATGAAATCATCAACAAACTCAAACGGGGTGCCACCTTTTTAAAAGGGGAAGGCGCCTATACCGGCGAAAACAAGGATATCATCCTGACCATTGTCAACACCTTCCAGATCAAACGCATGGAAGAACTTGTCTTCAACATTGATCCCGATGCCTTTGTGATCACGGAAAACACCTTTAATGTTCTGGGCAAGGGCTTTTCCCAGAGAAAGGTGTATTAACTAGCCCCATTGATGTCGTTCTGGACCAAGTCCCTGTGGACAGGCGCCTACCAGTCAATGGGGAAATAATCCTTTAAAAATTTTCCACACCAGTGTTTTCCGGTCAGGATGCCATGGAAAAAAGGGTCACAGATCCTTGCGGCCCCGTCCACAATATCCAGGGGCGGCTGGAAATCATGGCAATCCTGTTTGAGCCTGGCCAGGATCGCCGGATCTTCGTCGGTTACCCATCCCGTGTCCACGGCATTCATAAATATCCCGTATTTGGCCAAATCCGAAGCAGCCGTATGGGTCAGCATGTTCAGTGCGGCCTTGGCCATATTGGTATGGGGATGACGGCTGCCTTTTTTAAACCGCAGAAACTTGCCTTCCATGGCAGACACATTGACCATGTGTTTTTGCCCTGTATAGCCCTGCTTCATCAGATCTGCCAGCCGGTTGCACAGAACAAAGGGGGCCACTGCATTGACCAGCTGAATCTCCAGCATTTCAGATGTCTGGATATCCCCCAGCCGCAGCCGCCAGGAATTGGTCTTTCGCAGGTCCACCTGCTGGAGGTCTGCATCCAGCCGTTTGGCCGGAAACACCGCAGGCACATCCAAAGAATGGTCATAGGAATAGGGAATCTGTGACAATTGGGCAGACAGACGCAATCCAACCCCGGGAGCCGAACCATTCCAGGTCACGGGCAAGGCCTTCTCATCCCCCAGATTGTCTGACGGGCTGTATTCCAACTGGGAGATGCAGGCCTGGTGCTCATCTAAAAGGCTTTGGGCATCCTTGGGCAATTGGGCCACATCCCTTGTTTCCACATCCATGAGGTGGGCATAAAACCCCGGTGGCCGCCGTACGGTCTGGGCAGCATTGTTGATCAGAATATCCAGGCGCTGGTAGGTCTTGCTGACATAATCGCAGAACAGCTCCACACTGGGGGTGTGGCGCAGGTCCAGCCCATAGATCTTAAGCCTTGGGCCCCACTCACAAAAATCCGCTTCCCGGGAAAACCTGAAGGCTGAATCCTTGGGAAACCTTGTGGTGGCGATCACCTTTGCCCCTGCCCTGAGCATCATCAACGTCGCCTGGTACCCAATCTTGAGCCGAGAGCCGGTGATCAATGCCACCTGCCCCTTTAACGAAGCCGTTTGAAACCGCTTCTGATAATTAAACTGGGCACAGTCCGGACACATGGTGTCATAAAAATGATGAAGAAGTTTAAATTCCGCCTTGCACACATAGCAGTTTCTAGGGCTTTCCAGGGTTTCCGGTATTTCTGTTACCTGTGGTTCAGGACCGCAAATCTGTTGGGGCGCTGAAAATACAATTTCCTCCCGGGCACGCCGGATACCGGTGCCCGCCCTCAGGCGGCGCTCTTTTTCCACAATGGCCAACCGCTTTTGCGCTTTTTTGTCCTTGTTCCGCTTTTTAATTTCGCGTTTGTCCGGCCGGGATATTTTCCCGGCCGCAGCCACCAAAGCGATGCGCAAGGATTCCGGCAGAAGGGCCAACAATTCCGATTGGTCTGCGATCTTTTCCAGAAGCGGAATACATCCTTCCATGGCTGCCAGAAGTTCCTGTTTGTTGTCCGTCTGTGTTTCGTGTTTTATGTCAGATCCTGTGCTGTTGCAATCCGTGTTATTGATACTCACGTTAGGGTATGTCCTTGATGTTCCGATAAAAAAAATGCTGCTATCTGCAAAAATCCTGTCCATAAAAACAGGATTCTCTGGTTTAAAAGGGTGTAAGTATTATAAATTTATATGAATTTGTCAATGAAACTTAACAAAAGGTCCAAGGCCAACGCATGTAATTTATATGGGTCTTGTTGTCCATGATACCTGCAACCCGGCCATGTGTGGGGTTCGAAGACCCCAGCCAAGTTCCTTGAACCTGTCTTGATCATCTTTGCCTTCCAATGCCAATGCCCAGACCATTGGATCTGTCCAACCGTGCTTTTGCGCCACCTGTGCCACTGTAAAACCTTGGGATAAATCGCTATTTGGCGGATTCGGCAGGGCTGCCATTTCCGCCAAATGGTCACGGATCAGCTCCCTGGCTTGTCCCAATCTCTTTGCAATTCTGTTCTGGGGGATACCGAGACGATTCATGCGAACCACTTTGATATCCATACCCATTTGGCTTACAGCACGAAGATCTGCGATATAATTATTGTTTTAAAAAAGGGGCGGGATCTGCGGAATTTAAGATTATGGCATACCATATTTTGTGGCCTAAAAATTACGAAGAAAGCGACCAATTACAGGGATAGTCCACTCCCTTTATTGAAATCTCAAAAGGCAGGACTATAGCCAGAAGTAAACCCTTTGACTTTCCCATTGCGGCCTGTCATATCTTCAAAAATTTCGTCAAAATTTGAGCTGGTATCATTGATGTTCTATATGTCTTTTGGCAAGTATCCATAGGATAATTATACTTGAGTGCAAAATTATACCCTTTTACGCTTCAATTAGACTATTGATTCCAGATAAAAGCACTTTAAAGCTTTTTGAGCCATTGGATCTCAATCCTAGATGAGGGGCAATAGCTCGCGAACCAGAAACTTTGTCGTATATATTCTTAGTAAGTTTTAATAATTCATCGGATGGACTCGCAATAGAGTCTGGGTCTCTAAATTTCTTGTTCTGTTGCCGTTTTTCAATTCCCTTTAAGCCAAGCCCCTTTTCGACAGCGGCTAGATCTCCAAGGTAGAAACTCTCCAACTCATGGCAGGCAATTCTTACTATCGCTTCCTTCTTACCGGCCTCTTCACAAAGTTTAATTAATTTTGATTTAATCGTTTTGCAATCTCCTGAATCTTGATCACGCATAATAATGAAACTGCAATTAGGGACTCTCCAACCACGTAACTTCAATTTTAAATTTTTTTCTAAATCTTGCTTTCCTTGAAATACTACATGTCGGATCTGAATATTTTTAGGCAACATACGAGGAAGAACACCTGCAAGCATTTCCTTTGCCGAAGGTTCTTCAAGAAAAAAAACGATAGTTTTCATGTAGGATCAGCTCCTTCCAGAAAACCTTGCTCCCAGAGATAGCCCATCTGATCGCCTTCAGTCATATAAGCAACTATTTGCTCGTCATCCTTTGCACGTTTAATTTGAGAATAGCCATCTTTTTTTACCAACCAAAACACTTCGTCTATCCTTGTGGCATTTAAAAAATCTGGAGAATGTGTCGAAACAAACACTTGACCTCCACGATTAGCATAAGCTCTGAACTCCTCAGCTAATTCCCATAGAAGTTTAGGGTAAAGTTGATTTTCGGGTTCCTCTACACAGAGCAATGGATGTGGGTTTGGATCATATAGAAGCGTTAGGTAAGCAAGCATTTTAATAGTGCCATCAGAAACATATCTAGCAAGAAAGGGGTCTTCAAAGACACCATCCTGAAATTTGAGAAGAACTCGTCCTTCTTCAGTCGTTTTGGAGTCGACATTGCTTATTCCTGGCACTCTTCTTCTAAGCAAATTGAGAATTTTTTGAAAAATTTTTTCATGATGATTATGCAAATACTGAATGACTAATGATAGATTCTCACCTTCGCGAGACAAATGCTCGGCATATCCTGCATCTTGTTCCGGCCTTGCTTTGCTAATATGAAAATCCGAAATATGCCAATTCTCAATAAGATTCCCGAGTGTCATAACAGCAGGAAATCTTGCAAACTGAGCTAACCCTTTAACCGCAAGAATATCAGGAGACTTTAAAGTTTGCTCTTCTCTATTCAAATCTTTTACATCAGTCACAGAATCAAGTTCATTGGTAACTGCGGTACCCTTTCCTTGATTGAAATCAAGAAAGTGCCAAGGTTGGCCACTACTTCCTCTTCTATATTTCAATATTTCTCGCTCAACTAGTCCCTTACCTTTTTTTTCACCAATTTGTAAAAAATAGGTTGTTAAAGGGCTTTCTGGTTCTGCTCTGAATTTTAATTCTATCTCTATCGGTCCCTTGGAATCTCGACTACGAACTTCTTGAAATCCCCGGCTTCCTCCAAGCCTCATTAAGGCAGTATTCACATTTGTAGTAAGAGCATCACGCAGAAAACCGAAAACACTAAAAATTGAGCTTTTCCCCGTACCATTCGCTCCAACTATAACGCAGAAATTTGGCAAATCCTTTATTTCTGCATTTTTAAAGGCTTTAAAATTCTTTAGCCTTATCGATTCAATTTTCACGCTTATTTTCCTCCTACGACTTTCATTTCTTAAAAACATCAAATGTCAGTTAAACTCGTATCAATATTTCTAATATATGTAAATATTTTATAATCAAAGGGATCTTTCTGAATTTCTTTTTGGGGGGACGAATTTCTTCACGCAGTTGAAACTTATGACAACTTGCATCAATATGACTTCAAGTTTTATCAAAAAATGGTTTTGATTTGCACCGGTATCTTTGAGTTTTTTCACTGAGGACTTTGTCTATTTGTTCCCTGCCCAATGCCGAATTCAAAGGGAGCGGACTATTATTAAGCAGTCCTCAATTTTCCTGAATCCCAGCCCCATACCACAGATTGTGGGTGGGACAAATTATCATTTGATACCAGCGGGCAATCTTATATGCCCAGGCAGTGATGGGGTGAGGGGCTGAAGAGGAATGCCCCTGCCCTGCCGATGCCGGATTTGTGGTATTCCCTGAAGCAGAGCCCCATAATTGTGAATACCATTGCGCCGGTATCAGGGGTGTACATATTTAAATATTTTGTATCCTTGTTGTTGACAAAAAACAAGTTCCGGTCCTATACACTCTCTTTTCGGATGCCCAATGTGGAAATCAAGGTTGCCGGGGACAGGCAGGCGAACGAAAGAGATAAAGCACCCAACAGAATATTGAGGAGTAACACGTGCAACGCAAGAATATATTTCAGATAGCTGTGATGACGCTGGTTGTTTTGTGTGCAGCAGCGCCGCTTTTCGCACAATCGAAGAAAGACTCCTGGCCGCCGCTGTATGAAGCCATTTACAGGAATGACCTTGCCAAGGCCAGGGAAGCACTGGCGCGCGGCGCAGACGTGAACGCCGTATTTGACCGAGATTCCATGCTGTGCTGGGCCCTGCGAAGCGAAAGTCCGGACATCACCAGGCTGATTTTGCAGTCGCCCGGAGTGGACGTAAACAAACGCAGCGTGAGCTATGATGCCTGGGGAGAATGGGAGCGCACGCCCATCATCCTTGCCGCCCACATGGGCCAGGCCGAGATTGTCGGCATTTTGTTGCAGATGGGTGCCAATGTGAATGCCAAGGACCGGACAGACAGCACCCCGGAGTCCCGGGGCAATACAGCCCTCATCAAGGCCGCACAGCGGGACCATGCAGATGTGATACAGGTGCTCGTCACCCAGGGCAAGGGCATGGACATCAACGCCCAGACCAAGGAGGGCCAATCGTCGCTCTGGTTCATTTCAGAATACGAGGACTTAGCAACGCTCAAGTTGCTGCACGAACATGGCGCAAGAATCAACATCGCAGACAACTCCGGACAATCCGTGCTTGTGACGACCTTTCTACACAAAAATCGAGAAGTGCTTGAGTACCTCATCGCCAAGGGGGCAGACATCAACCATGTGGACAATGGCGGGTTCACACCCCTCATGACAGCCATAAGCAGCCTCGGCGGCAAGGACTCAAAAACCATTTTTAAATTTTTGGAAAAGTTTCTTTCCTTCAAGCCGAACCTGGATTCACAGCAGATCCGGCAGAACACTGGCGGCTATTCCGCCCTGCACCTGACCGGGCGCTTCGGCTTTGTGGATTGCGCCAGGCTTTTGCTGGACAAAGGGGCCACCATTGATCTCAAAAGCCTGGACACGGGCGGAACGCCGCTGCACTCGGCCGCAAGCGCAAACCAGACCGGCGTGGCCGAATGCCTGATCCAGCGCAAAGCAAATATCGAGATTTTCGACAAATCCGGCGCAACGCCGCTCATGGTGGCTGTGTATCAATCCCACAAGGACATGGTGAAGGTCCTGGTCGATGCAGGCGCCGCAATCAATATTAAGTCACCCGTCAATATACTGGTGACCCCGCTGGTATACGCCGCCTCAAACCCAGATCCGTTTAAGCACAAGGACAACCTGGCCATCATCGACTATCTCTTGTCCAAGAAAGGCGACGTCGACTTCCAGGCCACAAACGGACGCACCGCTCTCATGGCCGCAGCCCAGCAGTCCAACAGCTCACAGGGGTACGAGCGGGCAGCCTTGCTGATCAGCAAAGGCGCAAACCTCGACATGGTGAACAACAAGGGGGAGACAGCGCTGATGCTTGCGGCCGGAGCGGGCAATGAAAAACTTGTAAAATTGCTCATGGACAAGGGCGCAGACGCCCAGAAAAAGAACGGCGCAGG
Source organism: Desulfobacula sp. (assembly GCA_013792075.1). Taxonomy (GTDB): domain Bacteria; phylum Desulfobacterota; class Desulfobacteria; order Desulfobacterales; family Desulfobacteraceae; genus NBML01. The sequence goes on along the minus strand of VMSR01000211.1, from coordinate 5,190 downwards.
CGAAACGGTCATGGGCTACGCCAACCGCGCGGGCAAAAAGGACAGTGCGACCCTTCTCGAATCAAAGGGTGTCAAGCCCGAGGCCCCCATCGTCCGGAAGAGCGTCATCGTAGACGCCCTGATAGGCACCTGGAGCGGATTTCAGGATGGGCTTCCCCAGGCCATATACACTGTTATTCTGAACAAGAACGGCACCTTTGATTTCAATTCAAAGTTGACGCCGGAAGTCATGAAAAAATTCCCCAAGGGCGCCATGAATGCGACAATAGCCGCCCAAAAAGGGACGTACACCTTCAATGATGACACCATGATCTGGAGTCCTGTCAACGCTCCGCCAACGTCCATGCAATGGAAGCTTGAGAAGGGCATGCTGATCATTGACGACAAAATACGGTTGAAAAAGGTCAAATAGGAAAGGGCCTTGGAAAAATTATGGATAAAAAGTTGACAATCCCATTGCGCCGGTATACTTAAAATTTGAACAAAAAGTTAAATTATTCAATTTTTATCGGTGATCCATATGACCCTAAAAACAGAAAAATACCCAGCCCTTTACCAGGCATCACTGGAATTGTTTGCCGATTTTGGGTACCGGAAAACCACGGTGGAAGATGTGGCCGTAAAACTGGACATGACCAAGGGAAATCTGTATTTTTATGTGAAAAATAAAAAGCAGCTCTATGAACAGACCATAACCCATGCCCTCACCCAATGGAAAGACCATGTAAAAAAGGCTGTGGACAAAAAGAGTGATCCTGTTGAAAAATTTCGTGTTATGGCGGTTTCCGCCCTGGCCTATATCGAAAAGAATGCGCCTTTGCGCCAGGTCATCATAAAAGACCCCCAGATTTTCACCCTCTCTCCCAGGGAGGACCGGTTTGCTGAGACAAACCAGGCAGCCATGGTGATTTTAAAGGATATCCTGAAACAGGGGGTGGCCCAGAAAAAATTTTATCCCATGGATGTGGATCAGGTGACCGCCTATCTTTTTTCGGTTTACATGATGTTTCTCATCAAAACCTATGTCAACGCTGACCAGGCGTCTTCAAAAAAATTATTCGCCATTGCCCTGGAATTAAATCTTCGGGGCCTCTTAAACCATACAACCGACCGTCTGACACCTATTGTCTGACCGTGTAACCGCATACTTCATTTTAAAGGAGATTCCTTCATGACCGATGCAACCCTTCTGGCCCTGGACCGCCTGCGAGACCTTTCCATGCTCAAATGGTATGTCATCCCTCTTTTGTCCATTGTTTTTTACATCTATACCCGGGAGATCAAGGAAGCCCGCCAGACCCAGAACTGGAATGCTGTTCTGGCAGGCATTACCATCTTCGGTGTGGATTTTTTCAATGAAACCTGGAACAGCTGGGTCATGGTTCTTTCCGGCAGATCCGCCTTCTGGACCGCTCCCGGGGACACGGCTCTAAGAACCTTTGTGGGCTGGAACATTGAAATCATGTTCATGTTTTCCATCCTGGGTATTGTCTATTACCACTCCCTGAACGCGGACAAAAATGCCAAAATTCTCGGCATCCCGGACATGTGGTTCTGGGCCATCGGCTACTCAGTCTTTAGTGTGTTTATCGAATGTTTCTTAAACCTGGGCGGCCACCTGGTCTGGGAATACCCATTTTGGGGAAGGTCCTTTCAGGGCGTCTGGCTGATCTTTCTCATCGGCTATTTTCATTTTTTCTGTGCCGCCATCTTTGTGATCACCCGAAAGACCATGCGCGCCAAGCTTATCACCATCGGGATCATCTATGCCGTCCCGATTTTCATGAATATCCTGGGCATGGGGATCTTTAAATGGAACTATTGACCTCGGACGAATGACACGCCAAAAGGCCTGAAAAAAAAATCCCTGGCCTGCATGAAAAGCAGACCAGGGATGGTAAATATCCGAATTAAATCAACTACAAAAAATCACTTGGCAGCATCTCTTGCCTGGCCCAGCCATTTGTCCCACTGGGCTTGATTTGCAGAAATCCATTCCGATGCATGACGTTCCACATCTTTTTGTGATTTTTCGCCTTCTGTCATTTTTGTATTCTGGGCATTGATGTCTGCCAGGGGAACCGTAAACATCTCAAAGAATTTTTTTGCAGCCGGATTCTTTGCTGTAAATTCTTTGTTGGCAACGATGCGAATATCGGACACAACAAATCCAAGCTTGATCGGGTCTGTCACAGCGCCTTCAATCCCTGACTGGGTCATGCGATCAACGCCTGCGGCCTGGGAGTCTTTGGGCATAATCTTGGGAACATTAATCCACATGACATCCTGACCGGGCTTGAGCTTAAAAATTGTCCAGTTGGGAGCCCAGGTATAAAAGAAGATGGGTTCGCCTGCCTTGTATGCGCCGAGGGCAGACGCCATGCCTGCCTCATAGGAGGCTTTAACCGGGTTAATATAATCATCCAGCTCATAGACCTTCATGTGGTGGCTGATCACATTTTCACAACCCCAACCGGGCGGGCAGGCTGTTAGATCTGCTTTGCCGTCACCGTTCTTGTCAAAGGCTTTTCTGACCTCTTCCCGTTTAAAATCATCCAAAGAGGTGATCTTGTATTTTTCAACATCTCTTTTTGACACCAGGTATCCCTGGAGGCCGCCGGCTTTGACCACATAACCGTAGGTGTCTGCCACATCGTGAAAATTTTTGGGCAGTTGGCTCTCATGATTGGGAAACCATCCGTTTGTCCAATAATCCACATCTCCCAATGCCACTGATTTATAAAAAATGGGATTTTGAAGATCCTTTGGTTCTTTCACATCATAGCCAAGGGCTTCAAGCCCCTGCCGGACAATGGCTTCCTGGAAGAAACCCGTGTTCCAGGTAGCCCTTGCAGGCTTCACTGTTACGCCTTCTCCCGGTTTGTCTGCCGATGCCCAAACCGTTGACACCGTCATCATTATACTGAGAAACAAGACCAACACCATTTTTTTAATTGTACGCATAAAACCTCCTAAGCTTATCTTTATTTATTGGTTATCTATTATTTTTTCCTGCCATGGCCTGGGAGACCCGGTCCAATACCATGGCCAGCAGAACAATACTGAGGCCTGCTGTAACTGCCAGTCCTATATCCAGGGTGTTCAGCCCCAGAACCACCGGTGACCCAAGGCCTCCTGCACCGATCAAGGCGGCAATAACAACCATGGCCAATGCCATCATGATGGTTTGATTCAGCCCTGCAAGAATGGTGGGCATGGCAAGGGGAATCTGGACCTTTAACAGCACCTGCCAACGGTTGGCGCCAAAAGCAAGGGCAGCCTCTATCAATTCAGGGTGAACCTGTCTGATACCCAGACTTGTCAAACGAATAATGGGCGGCATGCAAAAAATTATGGTTGCCAGAACGCCGGCTACGTTTCCCACGGAAAACAGCATGACGATGGGCACCAGGTACACAAAAGACGGGGTGGTTTGCATGGCATCCAGAAACGGCCTGCTCGTTTTGTCAAACCGGTCACTCCGCCCGGCTGCGATCCCTATGGGAATGCCCACGATGGTGCAGAACAATACAGAAGACAGCACCATGGCAAGGGTTGTCATTGTGTCCTCCCAGAAACCCAGCACCCCGATAAACCCCATGGCAGCAATGGAAAAAATGGCCAGGCTCTTCCCGGAAAACCGCCAGGCAAGAACGGCGATTGCCAGGATAATGACAAGGGGCGGCAGGGCATTCAGTCCCATATCAAACCCGATTAATGTTTTTTCCACCGGCCATTTGAGCAGTTGGAAAAATTCTCTGTGATTTTCCACAAGCCAGTCCACAAAAGTGGATATCCATCCGTCCAGGGGAATTATTTTTTCTTCAAACATAAATTTACTCCATTTGGGGGGTAGACCATACCGTTACGAAGCGGTCTGGTCTGACTTATAAAGGGTTTTAAGAAACCGGTTTTTTGATACGACGCCCAGGTATTTGTTAGTGTCATCCACAACAGGAATGGGCCAGGGCCTGGATGCCACTTCTGAAAGAATTTCCTGCATGCAGTCGTTGGCATTTACTTTTCTGGCGTCCTTTAAAAAACAGGTATCAATGGGCTGGTTTGTCTGATTTTCATCAATGGCCTTCTGGAGGGTCTCAATAGATAAGATGCCAAGAAATCGATGATGGGAATCCAGAACATAGGCATATTCTCTATCCTTTGAACTCAATAATTCATGGGCAGAACGAATTCCCCCGAGTTTTGTTTTGGTAATCGTGATTTGTGAATCTGTCAGGATTTCTCCGGCCGATATGACATTGGTGGGATCCACCCCCCTGAAAAATGCCCTCACATAATCATCTGCCGGGTTCTGCAGAATTTCTTCGGGAGAGCCGACCTGAACCACGCGCCCGCCTTCCATGATTGCGATCCTGTCTCCGAGTCTAAGGGCCTCATCCAGGTCATGGGAAATAAATACAATGGTTCTTTTGCTGTCATCCTGGAGCTTGAGCAATTCATCCTGCATTTCCGTCCGGATCAGGGGGTCAAGGGCGGAAAACGCTTCATCCATGAGCATAATATCAGGATCCACAGCCAATCCCCTTGCCAGCCCCACCCGTTGCTGCATACCGCCGCTGAGCTGATCCGGATATTGGTCTTCCCATCCTTCCAGACCGACCTGGGCAAGGGCTTCCATGGCACGGGCCGCCCTCTTTTTAGGCTCGACCTTGGCCATTTCAAGCCCAAAGGCGGCATTTTCAAGAACGGTCATATGGGGCATCAGGGCAAAAGATTGAAAGACCATGCTCATATGGTTCAGCCGGAAACGGACAAGATCATTATGGTTCATGGCGGTTATATCCTTGCCATTGACAATAACTTTCCCGGCGGACGGTTCAATAAGCCGGTTTAACATTCGCACCAGGGTGGATTTTCCAGACCCGGAAAGCCCCATGACAACGAAAATCTCACCTTCCTTTATTGTAAAATTCGCACCATTCACACCAACGTTCATCCCGGTTTTTTCAAGGACATCGTTCTTGTCATGGCCTTGCTGGAGCAGTGAAATTGCTTCCTTCGGATCAGGCCCAAACACCTTATATAAATTTTGAATTTCTATTTTATCCATTCATTTCTCTTGGGTGTGTGCCGGATAAAGTTGAACCGACAGACCCGCAGAAGACCTCTCTGTTGAAGTTAAAAGCGTATATATATCGTATACAATGTATTTTGTCAAATTGTTATCAG
>VMSR01000081.1 GCA_013792075.1 Desulfobacula sp. | reverse complement strand
TATGAAAACAATCCATTGACAGTAATTGAGGCTTTTGCCCTGGGCAAACCTGTGGTGGGTGCCAGGATCGGGGGAATTCCTGAATTGGTTCGAGATTGGGAAACCGGGTTGACCTATACATCCGGTGATATGGCTGATTTAAAGGAAAAAATTGTCCTGATGCTGGAAAACAAAGAAAAGATTCCTGAAATGGGCAAAAATGCGCGATCACTTGTTGAGCGGGAACTGAATGCTGAGCTTTATTATCATAACCTGATGGAAATCTATGACCGGGCTGCAATCAGAGCGAAATCAAGATAGCAGGCAGTATCGTATTATCTCAAAATAAAAGAGTCCCTATGCGAACAATACAAAAATTAAAATATCAATTGATGGCAAAGAGTAGAGAACGAAAATATAATGAATTCCTAAAACTGACATCCTTGGATTCCAAAAGCACTATTTTGGATGTGGGGGTGGCAGACAAAGAATTCTCACCCTATGATAATTATCTGGAAAAAGTTTATCCACATCAATCAAAGATAACCGCTTTATCTATTCAAGAAACATCTGAATTCAGTCAAAAATATCCCATGATTGATACAGTGATCTATGGGGGGGGGGAATTCCCTTTTCCAGATAAAAAGTTTTCCGCAGTTCATTCAAATGCAGTAATAGAACATGTCGGGAACAAAAAAGACCAGGTTTTTTTTATAAAAGAAATGGCAAGGTGCGGGCGTCAGTTTTTCTTTTCAACACCCGCAAAGGAATTTTTGTTTGAAATTCATACCAACCTTCCTTTTCTGCATTGGCTTCCCAAATCTTTTTTTGATTATCTGCTTATCAAAACGGGTAAAGGATGGGCCTCAGGAAATTATATGCACTTGCTGACAAAAAGGGCGCTTCATCATTTACTGCAAGATGCTCAAATTAAAAACTATCAGATTATCACGCACCGCATACTTGGCTTACCATATCAATATGTTGTTTTTGGTAGTTCCTGAAAATTATTGAGTAGAAGCCTGCTGGAAATATATTGATGATGAATTAAAATCATATGGGATTATAAAGTAAAATGAATCAACCCGCTCTTCCCACCGATGCCTGTATCATTCTGACGTACCGTTGCCAGATGCGCTGTCAAATGTGCAATATCTGGCAACACCCTACAGACATAGAAAAAGAAATCACCGCAGATGAACTGCAGATGCTACCCGGAGGATTTGAATTTATCAATCTTACAGGGGGGGAGCCTTTTTTGCGGGATGATCTAGAGGACATCATCCGGGTCCTGTCGCCAAAAACCAAACGGATTGTGGTGTCCACTTCGGGGTACCATTATGAAAAAATACTGCGGATTGTACCACAATTTACTAATGTAGGTGTCAGGGTCAGCATAGAGGGACTGAGCCAGAAAAACGATGAGCTTCGGGGCAGAACCGGCGGATTTGACCGGGGAATGAAAACACTTTTGGGACTTCAGAAGTTGGGATTCAAGGATATCGGCTTTGGTATTACGGTATCCAACAACAATTCCGGGGATATGCTATGGCTTTATGAACTTTCCAGATCCATGGGTCTTGAATTTGCTACGGCAACTTTTCACAATTCCTATTATTTCCACAAGGATGACAACCAAATCACCAATATCGATAAGGTCTGTGATGATTTCCGGAAACTGGCCCATTTCCAGATGAAGGAAAACAAGCCCAAATCTTGGTTCCGGGCTCTTTTCAACCTGGGTCTGATCCGCTATATCAATCAGGAGAAGCGGATGCTGCCCTGTGAGGCCGGGACTACCAATTTTTTCATTGACCCCTATGGCGATGTATATCCCTGCAACGGCCTTGAAGAAAAATATTGGAAAGAAAGCATGGGCAATATCCGGAATGTACAGAATTTTGAAGAAATATGGAACAGTCCCAAGGCATCGGCTGTCCGGGAAAAGGTGGCCACATGTCCAAAGAATTGCTGGATGGTTGGCACTGCATCGCCTGTCATGCATAAATATGTAAAAAAGGTTGCCCCCTGGATTATAAAAAATAAGATCAAAAGTCTTCTGGGAAAATCCATTTCAATGTCAGCACCTTTTATTGATGTGAGGCAGGATTCAAGACAGGGGAACCTGCGGCAATCAGAGAAGTAAACCCATGCGCATCTTTGTTACAGGCACAAGAGGAATACCCGATATTCCGGGCGGGGTTGAAAAACATTGTCAGGAGCTTTATCCATTAATAGCAGCCTTGGGGCATGAGGTTTATGTGGCCACGCGCACACCCTATATCAAAAAAAAACAGGCCCAATGGAAAAATGTAAATCTCTGCCATATCTATGCTCCCCGGAAAAAAAGTTTTGAAGCCATTGCCCACACATTTCTGGCGGTTATTGAAGCCTGGAAACTGAAAGCTGATATTGTTCATATTCACGCAGTCGGTCCTGGCTTGATGGTGCCGTTTGCAAAACTTCTGGGATTAAAAGTTGTGGCCACCAACCATGGCCCTGACTATAACCGTCAGAAATGGGGTAGGTCTGCCAGGTTCATGTTGCGGACAGGGGAATATCTTGGAGGTCGGTTTGGTGATGCGGTTATTGTGATATCCCATGTCATTAAGGATATCATTCGCAGAAGATGCAAAAAAACAGCCCATATCATCTATAACGGGGTGCAGTTGCCGGTTCTTTCAAGCGATAGGGATTTTCTTGACAGGGTGGGGGTAGCGCCTGGAAATTATATCCTCGCGGTTTCCCGGTTTGTACCGGAAAAAGGCCTTGATCTTCTTATTAAGGCCTGCCAGTTGAGCCATACACCTTACAAGCTGATCATTGCCGGTGACGCAGATCATGAAACCGACTACAGCAAACATCTTAAACATATGATGGATGTTGATGATAACATCATTGGAACCGGGTATATTACAGGCGAGCCCTTAAATCAGCTTTTCACCCATGCCGGTCTTTTTGTTCTTCCATCATTTCACGAAGGCCTTCCCATCGCCTTGCTTGAAGCCATGAGCTATGGGCTTTCAGTGCTGGTATCGGATATTCCGGCCAACCTTGAAGTGGGTCTTGCCAAGGAAAGATATTTCAAATGCGGAGATATGGATGACCTTAAAGAAAAAATCGATTACCATCTTACTAATCCCATTAGCCCGGATGAAAAATTAATCTTCAGATCTCGGATAGAAGAAACATATAACTGGGAAAAAATTGCCAAACAAACAATAGCTGTTTATAAAGAAACGCTTACCAAATAAGAGTATAAATTCATACGAATGCCTTTTTCCATTAGATGAGTCGGTGATCCATAATGCTAAGAGAAAACCATAAAATTATTGTACAATTCCAGCGTGCTGCAGATCTGCTGATCACTGCCGCTTGTTTTGTCATGGCGTATTTCATAAAACGAAATATTCTTCCGACAAAGCTTGCCGGACTTACCACCAACCCCAATTATTATATCGTTCTGCTGGCTATTATTATTATCTGGTATATCAGTTTTAACTGGTTCGGGATTTACAGGTCATTTCGGGAGCATCCCTTTTCCTGGTTTTTTGTCAATATAGTGAAGGCATGTCTGGCCGGGCTGCTTGTGTTGAATATCTGTTTGTTCATGTTTCATATCCGGGATATGAGTCGTTTGCTGTTGGGGATATTTTTTGTATTGAACGTCTCCTGCCTGGTTGCTTTTAAATGGGGTGTCATGATGGTGCTTCAGCGGATCAGGGCCCATGGGTTTAATACCCGGAATGTTTTGATTGTGGGTACCAGGGTCCGGGCAGAATCATTAATTAAATCCATTGATGAAGATAAAGAAGGGGGGTATCACATACTGGGGTGTTTTGATACAGATCCCAGCAAGGTCGGTACTGCCGTGATCAATGGGTATAAGGTTCTGGGAACCATGGACATGCTCAGAGCGTATCTTGAGGAAAACGTGGTGGATGAGTTGATCTTTGCCATGCCCTTGAGAAAAATAGAAGATGCGGACAAATATATTGTCATGGCAGAATCCATGGGGGTTCGAGTCCGGATTATTCCGGATTGGCAGCTGCATTACCTTGCCTATGCACCGGATGTGGCCAGTATCCGCATCTCTGAGTTCAGCGGGGTACAGACGCTGACCCTTCAAAGTACGCCCTTAAATGAGGGGATGTTGATGATTAAGGCGATATTGGATTATGGGTTGGCGTTTATATTTGTTCTTGTGTTTTTGCCGGTTTTTATTCTTATCAGTCTGGCGATTTTGATTGTCTCGCCGGGTCCGGTTTTGTATCGCCAGGAGCGGTTAGGGAGAAACGGCAGACGGTTTAATGTGTTGAAATTTCGGACCATGGTCATGGATGCTGACAAGCGGCTGGATGAGCTGCGGGATATGAATGAGGCGGATGGGCCAGCTTTTAAGATTAAGAATGATCCCAGGATTATTCCCTGGGTAGGTACTTTTTTGAGAAAGGTTAGTCTGGATGAGCTGCCCCAGCTGTTCAATGTGTTAAAGGGGGATATGAGCCTTGTGGGGCCTCGGCCTCCCATTCCAGGAGAAGTGGATGAGTATGAGATCTGGCAGCGGAGGCGGCTTTCCATGAAACCGGGGCTGACCTGTTTCTGGCAGATTGCACCCAGGCGAAATGAGCTTTCCTTTGACGAGTGGATGAAACTGGATCTTGAATATATTGACAAGTGGTCCTTGCAGCTGGATTTTCTGTTGTTGCTTAAGACGGCTGGGGCGGTTCTTACCGGTTCCGGGAGATAGAAAATGGGACGCAGATGACCGCAGATTTTCAGGATTCCAAAACGGGTGGTTTTTGTAGCGCAAAGACCACCCGTTTTTTTTGGGCGGGATATGATTTTTAAGATAAAAATATATGGGTGTCTT
>VMSR01000308.1 GCA_013792075.1 Desulfobacula sp. | reverse complement strand
GGGAAGTCATGACCAGCAAAAACCTGGTCACTGTCGCTGAAAAATGCACCCTGGAAGAATCGAAAATCATGCTCCACAAGCACAGGATTGAAAAATTGCTGGTGGTGGACAAGGAAGGAAAGCTCAAAGGGCTGATTACCATCAAGGATATCGAAAAAATTAAAAAATATCCCAATGCCTGTAAGGATTCCTTTGGGCGCCTGAGGGCCGGGGCTGCCATCGGGGTTGGGTCCGACATGATGGATCGGGTGCAGGCATTGTTGCGGGCAGGAGCAGATGCCCTGGTCATTGATACTTCCCACGGTCATTCCAAGAATGTGATGGATTCCATAAAAAAAATAAAAGCAGCCTTTCCCGACTGTCAGCTGGTGGCGGGAAATGTGGCAACGGAAGCCGGGGCAAAGGCGCTCATTGATGCTGGTGCCGATGCCGTAAAGATCGGAATCGGTCCCGGCTCCATTTGTACCACCCGTATTGTTGCAGGCGTTGGGGTTCCCCAGCTTACAGCTATCCGTAATTGCAGGGAGATCTCAAAGAAAACAGGTGTGCCCATTATTGCCGACGGTGGCATCAAGTTTTCCGGAGATATTGCCAAAGCCTTGGGTGCGGGGGCAAATTCGGTCATGCTGGGCAGTCTTTTGGCTGGCACCCAGGAAAGCCCGGGGGAACTGGTTATTTACCAGGGCCGCTCTTACAAAGCCTACAGGGGCATGGGATCTGTTGAGGCCATGAAGCAGGGCAGTTCTGACCGGTATTACCAGAAAGATACGGATGAGGATGAGGAGCTGGTACCTGAAGGGATTGTCGGCCGGATTCCCTATCGAGGAACGATCCGGGAGAATATCGTCCAGATGATCGGCGGTCTCAAGGCGGGTATGGGATATTTGGGAGCTGCAACCATAGAAGAACTCCATGAAAAAGCCAAGTTTATCCGGATCACTTCGGCCGGCCTCAAAGAAAGCCATGTCCATGATGTTGTGATTACCAAAGAAGCACCCAACTATCGAGTGGGGAGCATCTAAACACCCATGGCGGAGCTAATTTCCCCGTTTTGCCATTTGCACCTTCACACGGAATATTCCCTGCTGGATGGGGCCATCCGGCTGAATTCGCTTTTTAAACGATGCCGTGAATACGGCATGGACGCCGTGTCCATGACAGACCACGGCACCATGTTTGGTGTGGCCCAATTCTACGAGAAAGCCAGGAAAGCTTCCATAAAGCCTGTCATCGGGTGTGAAGTCTATGTGGCTCCCAGAACACTGAATGATAAAACCCAGATGGATCACAAGGGGTTGAATCATCTGGTGCTGCTGGCCAAGGACAGGCAGGGGTATGCCAATTTGTGCAAGCTGGTGTCCATTGCCCAGCTTAAGGGGTTTTATTACAAGCCCAGGATTGACAGACAATTGCTGGCTGCCCATTCCAAGGGACTGATCGGCCTGTCTGCCTGCCTGAAAGGGGATATCCCCCAGGCCATCATTCACAATAACCCGGAAGCAGCTGATGCGGCAGCTCTATATTATTTGAATACTCTGGGGGAGGGAAATTTCTACCTGGAAGTCCAGGAAAACGGCATGGAGATCCAGCACAGGGTCAATGCCGGTATTTTGGAACTAAGCCGGCGGATGTCCATTCCCATGGTTGCCACCAATGATTGCCATTACCTGTCAAAGGGGGATGCCAAGGCCCATGAGATTTTGCTGTGCATCCAGACAGGGAATACAATCAGCAATCAGAACCGGTTTAAATTTGATTCAGACCAGCTCTATTTCAAATCTGCCCAGGAGATGCAGGCTGCTCTTGGCCATTATCCTGATGCCATTGAAAATACCCGTGATGTCATGGCCAAGTGCAATGTGGAATTTGACAAAAAGAGTTATCATTTTCCCCGATATGCCAGGACCCAGGAAGAGTCGGAAGATGAGATCTTTAAAGAAAAGGCCATGGAAGGGTTTGAACAGAGATTTGCCAGGATAAAAGCCAGGAAACCCGATGTAAATGAAGCCCTATACCGGGAGCGGATAAAGTATGAGATTGATATTATCCTGAACATGGGGTTTCCCGGTTATTTTCTCATTGTGGCTGATTTTATCGCCCATGCCAATAAGATCGGAGTGCCTGTGGGGCCGGGAAGAGGCTCTGCCGCTGGTTCCATGGTGGCCTATGCCATGGGCATTACCGC
>VMSR01000068.1 GCA_013792075.1 Desulfobacula sp. | reverse complement strand
GAGCCAGAAGTTGGCTACTCCCTATCAAATAGGACTCTTAACACTGATACAAGAGTACCATATCATTAAAAAAAGGGGAGAAGAATTCGGGAAGATTGCAATAGAAAAGGGGTTCGCAACTGATCTTGATGTGAAAAAGGCAATTGATTTTCAAAAAAAAGAGTTCAAACGGGCCAGGATTAAAAAACTGATTGGGGATATTCTGGTGGAATCCAGGGTAATCACAACCAAACAAAAAAACAACATCTTGAAAGAACAACTTCAGCTGGAACAGGAAGCCAACAATATTATCTCATCGGAACAAAAAAAAAGGCCCGCTGATTCAACCAGAGTTCAAGTGGGAGATATTCTCATTTCGGAAGACGATTCAGAACTAACAGACTATGAAAAAAAATTTCTGCAGATCAAAGTGTTGGACCGGGAATTTGCGGCAAGGGTCACTGAAAAGGGATTGGCCTCCGAGCAGCAGGTGATTTTTGCCCAAAGCGTCCAGGAAGAAGAATTTGAAAAAAAAAAACACCTTGAAAATTCTGGGTGACATCATGGTCACCCTGTCTTTCATAACCGAAGAACAAAAAAATATTGTTTTAGAAGAACAAAACAGGTTCCGGGACAACATCGGGTTCGGGGAAAAAGAGTCTGCCATTGAGGTGATCCTCAGCCCTGACAATAAGACCGCCAAGGTGAGAATTGATAAAAAATTTTTACCCGAAACCGCAGTGGACCAATTAAAAACCGCTTTAAAGGCCCTTGGGATAACCAATGGGATCTATCCGGATGCTTTGCTCCAGTGCCAGCTAAGTCAGGGGAATATTGAATTTTACGCAGCCAAGTCTGATGCTTTCCCAGAACAGATACCCCCCAGAAATCTTGACTTCCATCTGGGGACCAACCTTACGAAACAGGGTGAAAAAAGAAAAGGGGATCTCCTGGCCGAACATAACCCAAGCCAAGAAGCTCTGATAAAAAAAGATCTATTGGGCAACCAGGTTCGTCAAGAGTACGCCAAGAAGCTTGACCAACTTTGTGGCAGTGGCACCAGGCTTTCACAGGATGGTACCAGCATTTTGGCCTCAAAAACCGGAATTCCGTCGATGTCCATTGATGGGAAACTATTTATCCATCCCATAATCCATGTTCTTGAAGATGCCGACCTCCGATACGGTCCCCTTGAGGCTTATGCAAATCTGTCCATTTCCGGCGTACTGACCGGAGCCTATCCTATAACTGCCGGCAGTATTAAAGCCAGGGAAATTAGGGGTGCCAGGATAGATTCCATTGGAACCATACGCACCGACGTGGGTATCACCGATACCATCATTAGATCCCAGGGAGATATCCATGCCCGGTACCTGCACAATTGCCGGATTGAGACCTTTGGAAACATTTATATAAAAAATGAAATCTATGATTCTACAATTACAACCAGCGGTAAAATAGATTCTCCGGGATGCAGAATTATTTCATCCAGTCTTTCTGCTAAAAAAGGGATCGTACTGGCAGGCGCCGGGAGCGAGAAAACCAGGCCCTGCTCAATTTCGGCTGGAAATGAAAATCATATCCTTGGAATCGGAAAATTTATTTGCAAAGAAATTGCTTTGATTTCCGCAAAGCTTGATGCCTTGATAGAAAAAAAAGACGAGCAGGAATGTCGTTCCCAAAAAGCATTTCAAAAAATGGTTGAACTGAAAATTTTCCACGACCGTGCAAAAGGAAAAAGACAATTTCTTGCAAAAGAATTTAAGACCCATAAAGAAATGCTGAACAAAGAAAAATTAAAAAACATCGTCAAACTCATTGCAAATTTTGAAACAAGAATAGAAAAATCTATTGCCTCACTTAAAGAACTGTCTAAAATAAAACAATTGTATGATCAAAAAAAAATTAAGCTTGAAAACAAAATTAATTCTCTGACACCAAAGGTTAACGCCCAGATCGTTGCCCTGGAAGAAACAATGTTCGTATTTTTTGAATGGACCCGTTACCAGGAGAATATATCAAGAATTGAAATCCATGGAAAAGCATTCCCCGGGACCATTTTTAGTGGAATCTATTCTTCCACACAGATTGAATCCAGCCTGGAAAATTTTTCGATTTTTGAAATTACCGATTCAGAAACAAACCACAGGATGGCGGTTTTAAAACCTGAGTAAGGATTTTTTTAACCATCCAAAGACTCCATGACCAGCGGAGTTGGATTCAGCTATTTGCAGTGTTTTTAAATCCGAGCAACACCCGATAGGGCCCGGGTGTTCCATGTGGAACAAAGGCCACCCGATCCTGGTTTTCCAGAATGGTGTCCAGGCACCCAGCCTTTCCGTTAATCATTACCACCTCTACCTCTTGTTCCGTCAGCTGCATTTGATGTATCAGCTTTCTGGCGGTTGTTCCTGGCCCAATCGACAATTGCGCATTGACATACTGCATGTTCTTTGCTTTTAATTTTTTTTGTAAAAATGAAAACGCATTAAAGGTGATCGTTGCCATGGACTCCTCCATTCATTGCTCCATATAGAAAAATAATTATTCCAACATTTTTCGGATATCATATCGAAAAATCCGAAAAGTCACAATTTAAAAAAAAAGGCGATCCGGTTTGTAGAAAAACCGTTTTGGGGTTAAACCCCATTGAAAATTATTGCATTTGTGTCTATACTCAGGCCGATGCGACTGCGAATGATAATTTTAATATTGGCCTTGTTTGCCTTTCTATCCGCCTCCACCGGCGGATGGCTTTATTATTTTTCCTATCGGGAGGCCGCATTCCAAAAAACGGAATCAGCTGCCTATACCCAACTCACTTTGCTTACCAGGCAATTGTCCACCCATCTTTCCGAACATATCAAACCGGTAAAAACCCTTGCCGGTATGGGGGAATTGCAGGCCGCCCTGGAAACCACCAACTTGGAAACCATTTTCCAGGCCAACCAGATTTTAGATCATTTTACCCGATCCCTGGACCTGGATGTCTGTTATCTCCTAGACAGAACAGGCACGACGCTGTGTTCCAGTAACCGGAATGACCAGGACAGCTTTGTGGGAAAAGATTTTTCCTTCAGGCCATATTATCTGGATGCCATAACCGGGATGCCTTCCACCTACCTTGCCCTGGGCACCACCTCCAGAAAAAGAGGCGTATATTACAGCCATCCGGTGTATACCAGAGGCGACAATACCATTCTGGGTGTGATTGTGATCAAATCCTCTGTAGAATTTGTCGAGGAAACGCTATTTTCAAAAACAGATGACACCCTTTTATTTGTGGATCCCAACGGACTGATTTTTATCTCCAATAAACCGGAATTACAATTCAAGCTCCTCTGGAAACTGGACGAGGAAAAGCTAAATTTCATTACCGATTCCCGACAATTTGGAAACGGCCCCTGGGACTGGGCAGGATTTAAAAAAAATAATGCCGACCAGATCACAGACAGTCTGGGGGCGGAATACCTTTTTTCAAGCCTGGATGTCCCCAATTACCCGGACTGGCAGATCATTTCCCTCAGAAATCACAAAGAAATCGAAAAACAGGTAACCGAACCCTTTATCCGGGTCATCGGACCTGCAGTCGTCTTTATATCCATTCTGGCAGGCCTCCTAGTCTTTATCCTGTACCAGCTGGCAGCCCAGGAAATCACAAGGCGAAAAAGAGCCGAGAAAAAACTGCGGCTGAGTGAAGAAAGATACCGGAACATCTACCACAAGACGCCGATCATGCTCCACTCAATTGATACAGAAGGCAGGATCATACACGTGTCCGATCACTGGGTTGAAATCATGGGCTTTGAGAGGAAGGAAGTTATTGGCGAACAACTTACCCGGTTTTTCACAAAAGAATCAAAAAAATATGCCCTCAATGTTATTTTTCCGCGATTTTTCAGTACGGGGTTCTGCAAGGATGTGCCCTACACCTATGTCAAAAAAAACAATGAAAAAATGGACATCATGCTGTCTTGTTACGGGGTCCGGGATGAAGAAGGGAAAATTATCCGTTCCCTTGCTGTCAGCGTGGATGTCACAGAAAAAAATCTTGCCCAGAAAGATCTTCAGATTGCCAAGGAAAAGTTATCACAATACTCCCTGGACCTGGAAGGCCAGGTTAAAAAAAGAACTGCCCAGCTTGAAAATGCCCAGACCAATCTGAAAAATCTGTCCAAAAATATTATTGCTTCCCAGGAAAGGGAAAAAGAACTGGTGGCAAGAGAGCTCCATGACCACCTGGGTCAGGTTCTGACTGCTCTGCGCATCGATGCCGTATGGATGGAAAAATTTTTAAAGGAGCTTGATACCAGTTCCTGCCAGCGCGCCGAGAGAATGAGGTCCCTCATCGATGATACCATACAGGATGTAAGGGACATGGCTTACCGTTTAAGACCAAGGGTTCTGGATGACCTAGGGTTGACCGATGCCCTGGAATCTCTGGTCTCTGATTTTGAAAAAAGATCCAATGTTTCCTGCATTTTCATGCATGATGATATTCCTGAAATTGACAAAACCCTTGCCACAGCCTTGTACAGGATAGGGCAGGAAGCAGTTACCAACTCCCTGCGGCATTCCAATGCCACCGCCATCCAGGTGGAATTGAGAACGGATCAGGAGGGAATTGTGCTCACCATTGAAGATAACGGGTGCGGATTTGATCCCTGGATTACCCCGGATCGAAATGGGTTTGGACTTGAAGGCATGAAGGAAAGGGCAAATCTGGCCGGTGGAAAACTGACGATTGCAACTTGCCCATCACAGGGAACCAGAATCTGTTGTAAAGTAAAAGTTAAAGGAGAAGCATGATCAAGGTATTGTTGGCAGACGACCATAGTATCGTCAGGGAAGGCTTAAGAAGAGTCCTTGAAGACAGCAATGAGATCAAGGTCATAGCAGAAGCCTCCGACGGTGAAACTGCCTTTGACGAAGCCATGACAAAAAGGCCGGATGTGGCCGTGATTGACATTTCCATGCCCGGAATGGACGGCCTTGAAGTGGTGACACGGATGAGCAGTTATTGTCCGGAGATACCCGTGCTCATTCTGACCATGCATGATGAGGAACAATATGTCATCCGGGCCATTGAGGCGGGTGCCATGGGCTATGTGACCAAACAATCTGCACCAGAGCAATTGGTGGCAGCCGTTAAAAAAATCAATGCCGGGGGCCGGTATCTTACGGAAAAAGCAAGCGAGGCACTGGCGCTGAGAGTCATCCGGGGCAATAAAAATAAAAGTCTCACAGAGTCCTTATCCATGCGGGAACTCCAGGTATTGAGAAAACTTGCCATTGGCGATACCAACCGGGAAATTGCCACATCCTATAATATTAGCGTAAAGACCGTTGATACCTACCGAGCCAGGATCTTAAAAAAACTGAATATCAGAAATAATACGGAATTATCCAGGTATGCCATTCAAAACAAATTGGTTGAATTATAGATTTCAGGTGTTCAGTCTGTCAAAATTTACAAAAATTTTGTTCAGGGTGGATCGGCATTGTTCCATTTCTTCAAATGAAATTCCCTGATCTGCCTCACGAAGCATTTCCTCCACCAAGGCAATCAAATCATCCTGAAATTCTTTGGCCTTATTGGTCAGATAGACCAGATTGCTTCTTTTGTCGGTCCGGTCGGGTATCCGCAATACAATATTCTTTTTTTCAAGTACATTGAGAAGCCGTGTAATGGCAGCCTTGTCTTTAACCGCAATATTGGAGAGTTCCTGCTGGGTCTGGCCGTCCTTGCGGTACAAATGAATGAGAATAGTCCATTGCTCATAGCTGATATCAAATCCTGCATCTGCAAATTTTTTAGTCAACCGTTTTATAATAGCCCTTGAAGTTCTTCCCACCAGATATCCGATGGAAGAGTCAATGACGCGATCATATTTATCCATATGCTTCATTTTATTTCTTAAGGGTGTTTAATTCCAGTCAGAGCATCCGCAATCCATGCTGGCTTTCCATGATTCTCCGAAAACATTCATTTATTTTCAGACAATATGGTCTAAAAAAATTGATTGTGCAACCAAATAATTTGAGATTCATCAGGGAAAATTGCCAAAGAAAAGAAAACCACCCCTGATTAAGGATAACGCATCAGGGGTGATTTTTTTTTCTTTACAACCCAAAGGGGGCAGAATCCTTACGAAAAATTTTCAGGATGCTGTGTCTTTTGAAAACATATTTTTCAGGGTTTTCACCCAGATGCCACTTAAAAACCATGAATAGGCCCAGGTTGCGAAAATAATGAGCACAAAGGCCTTAACAATATCCCACGGTGTCCCATTCAGGGAAAATCCAGGAACATATCCAAATAAAATGGGGCCCAGATACAGGAACTTGGCAAACTTAAAGGCTGAAAAGGCTGTTCTCCACATATTGGCCTTGGCAATGGTGGCACCGGCAAAGGCAGCAATACACACCGGCGGGGTGATATTGGAATCCTGGGACAACCAGTAAACAATCATGTGGGCGGCGATTTCATTGACCCCCAGGTGGGTGAGCGCGGGTACGGCCACAACAGCCGTAATCAAATAGGCAGCTGTCACCGGAACCCCCATCCCGAGAACCAGGGAGGCCAAAGCCACCAGCAGGATGGTCAAAAGCAGGGACCCTCCGGCCAATTCAATCATGATATCGGCAAAGGTGAGCACCAGGCCGGAAAAGGTGAGAACCCCAATGATGATGCCGATGACACCCACCGTGGCACCGATCTTCAGGCTATTTTCAGTCCCTTCCCTGGCAGCGACCACAAATTGTTTGGGTCCGATTCGGGTTTCTTTTCTCACCCAGGAAATAACAATACAGGAAAGAAGGCCGATAATGGCAGAGTATCCCGGAGAAAACCCATAGAGCATAAAAACGGTGATGACCCCCAGAGGAAGAATATAAAACCATTGTTTCTTAAAAATTTCCATGGCGGAATATTTGGATTTCTCGCCCACGATATTGTGTATTTTGGCTTCATAATGCACCATGCAGAAGACCGAGAAAAAATACATGAATGCCGGGAATATAGCAACGAGCATGATGGTGGAATAGGGTACGCCCGTCAGTTCCGCCATGATAAACCCGCCCGCGCCCATGATAGGGGGCATGAACATGCCGCCGATGGAGGCAGCCGGCTCTATGGCACCGGCAATATGGGGTCTAAACCCTGCTTTTTTCATCATGGGAATGGTGAACATTCCCGTGGATACGGTATTGGCAATGGCAGACCCTGAAATAGACCCAAACAGACCAGAAGCAATAACAGACACCTTGGCCGGACCACCGATTTTATGTCCCACTGCGGCCAGGGGCCATTCAATGAAAAACTTTTGGGCCCCGCACTTTTCCAGGAAGGCCCCAAACAAGACAAACAAAATCACATAGGTGGCCAGCACATTGGCCATGATGCCGAATACCCCGTCACTCTTATAAAAAATACTCACACACAATTCAGTGAAAGGTGCTCCGGCGTGGGAGAAAAGATCCGGCACCAGATACCCGTAAATCCCATAGAGCATCATGACTGTGCCCAGGATCACAAAGACATTTCCCACCACCCGCCGGGCCAGCTCAATCCCGATAAGCACGCCGATAATGGCAAAAATCATGTCCACACCGGTTTCTGCCCCGGTTCTATAGTTGATGACTTCAAACATGACAATCCAATACCCGATGGATGCAATGGAAAGCAGGATAAGCCCATAATCAATGACCCGGCCGATCAGAGATTTGGATTTGTACAACAGGAAGACAAGAACATAGGTGACAATCACATACACCCCCCTGTGATACTGAGTGGCCATGGGCTGCACCACTGCTGCCCAGGCGTAAAAAATCACCAGTGCCACCGAGCAGACATCAAATAAAATTTGCTCGAATCGATTTAGTTTTTCATACACGGTTTGCCTTCCTAACCTAAAAAAGATTTTAACGGGAAAAGACCTGGGTTCAGGCAGGATGAAACACCCATGCCTGAACCGTGGGTGGTCTGTTTACGATTATTTCAAAACGCCTTTTTCTTTCCAAAATTTTTCAGCACCCGGATGGAAAGGAGTGACGACTCCATTGGCACCGGTTTGAATGGACATATCCTTAAAGGTCTTTTTCTGGGCAACCATGTGGGCAAGCCCTTCCTCGGTAAAAATAAGACTCAGCATTTTGTAAACCGTATCGGCAGAGACCTTGGCGTTGGCAACCCACAGGGCAGAGTCCTGGAAAGAGCCGGTATCGGTATCCACGCCTTTATAGGTCTTGGCTGGAATGCTCAGCTTTGTAAAATAGGGATATTTCTCGTAAAATCCACTGGCCTGGGCATCGGCATCCAGGTCAATCAGTGCGATATCATTGGTCTGGGCAGCCATCATGACAGCTCCTGCAGGGATGCCCACGAACAGCCAGAAGGCATCCAGCTGATTGTTACCGAATGCCTGGGCAGCATCATCATAGCCCATGGCATTTCGCTCAATTTTATCCCAGACGCCCATGTGGGTGAAAAAAAGTTCACAGGTGGCAAAGGCACCGGAACCGGCGTTGCCAACCCCCACTTTCTTGCCAACGAGATCCTTCACGCTCTTGATACCGGAATCGGCCCGAACCACCAACTGACCAGGAGCACCATAGAGCCAGGCCACTGCGAGAACATCTTCGTATTTGGTGGGATCATTGGGCAGCAAGCCATTCCGTCCCTGATGAACCTCTCCGGAATAAACCACGCTCATCTGTTGTTTGCCGGAGTTGGTTTTTCGTAAATTTTCCGTAGAACCGGCAGATGACTGGGCCTGAACTTTGAAATCATCGACTGCTTTGATGGGGTCGTAGACCTGCATGGCATTGGCAACCACCTGGAATGTTCCGCCGGCGGGCCCGCCGCCAAACACGATTCTTTCCTTGGCAAATGCAGACTGGCACAAACCCATGGAAACAACCGCAATAAACCCGATGATAAATAGATGTTTTCCTTTCATACGATCCTCCTGTTAGATGATGTTTAAAAACAAATGCTCTTGATCATTTTTACCGATTTCCACGCTATCAAAAGGGTGTAAAGGAATCAATTGGAGGATTTCTGATAGTGCTGTAGTAATTTTTCTTACAAAACAAAAATTGCCGGGGTGTGATCAAATTCGATTTTATGTAAGATCAAACCCGAGGGAGGAGCAATCTGTCTTAACGGCTGAGAGCCTATTCCGGTTAGTGTTTCTGTAATATCCTCCAAACAGATCTCTTGTTTACCAAGGCGCAATAGCTGCCCCATCATTAAGCGGACCTGGTTCCGCAGGAATCCTTTTGATTGGATACGATAGGCAAAGCTTTGTTTTGGGAAAAAACTTGCGGAAAAAAAAGTATTCTCTTCAACCTGACTTACCAGTATTTCTCTTTTAAATTGTGTACCTGGCATGGGTTTTGTGCAATACCGCTTAAAATCCTGTACACCCAAAAACAATTGAGCGCCTTTTTTCATCAACTCAATATCCAGATGATCCTGAAACGTACCCATAAGGGGTGCACAAAATGGATGACATTTTTCACCAAAGGAACACAGATAGAGGTACTCTTTGGTTTTCGGTGTATTGCGGATATTGAACTTTTTATCAACCGCCTCAATTTTAAAAACCCGGATATCGTTGGGAAGATTCAGGTTCAAGGCTTCCAGAAGCAATTTTGTATCCAGGGGTGCTGTTGTAAACAATTCAAAAGCCGAATGCTGGGCAGACACCATGGTATCTGTCCGACTGGTACCCAGAACCTTGAATTGTCGATGTCCCAGAACAAAAAAACCGTCTTCTCCACCATGGATTCAATGGTTTTTACACCTGGCTGTTTTTGCCATCCATGGTAACGAAAACCAAGATATTGAAGGTGAATTAAATAGTAATATTGTTTCATCATGATTTTAGGTCACAACCTACCATTTCAATTTAAAAATGGCTACCCCATTGTAATTTGTTACAGCACTGGTGCAATGAAGGTCAAAACAAACGCTTATGGAAGAACCTGATCAATTGAGGTGAGGATTTTGGAAAAACGGTGGCCATTTTTGGAATGGGTTTTATAAAAATTCAAGCTGTTTTCCACAATGTTCAGAACCTGGGCCTTTGTTTGTATCCCAGGCACTTCCAGGGCAAGGCGGGGGTGGCGGCCAAGCCGTCCCCCCAGCAAAACCCGGAAGCCTTTTTCCCCGTCTTCAATGGTGCCTGTGGGGCATACAGCACCACACTTGCCGCACCCAAGGCAGAGCGCCTCATGGATAACCAAAGATCCTTTGTCCAGGCAGATCGCCCCGTCCGGGCAGGCATCCACACAGGCATTGCAGAGGGTACAT
Organism: Desulfobacula sp.; assembly: GCA_013792075.1. GTDB lineage: Bacteria > Desulfobacterota > Desulfobacteria > Desulfobacterales > Desulfobacteraceae > NBML01. The sequence continues at coordinate 10,000 of VMSR01000068.1, read as the reverse complement.
TCATTTGCCCCCTTCAGGGGACGGGCAGCACCGATAATGCCAATGTCGACAATCTGGGGGCGGGAACAGGCATTGGGGCAGTCCGACAGGGAAACCCTGAACTCATGGTGAAATTTCAAGTCTCCTGATACAGTGGCCTTTAAAAAAGAAAAAAGGTCTGCATTTTCCATAAGGACACGGATCTGGGGTAAGAGTGTGGCACAGGAATGAGCACTATTGGGACAACCCTCCCCCCCGAAACAGGTGGAAATCTCATATCCTTTCATCTCTTTTTCCATGCCGCCTCTGGACAAGAATTGTTTTTTAAGGGCAATGACATCCTCCAGATCTACGCTGCTTTTACCATTGCTTTGGACGTGGGCCTCCACTTTTTTTCGTACCTTTTTTCGAAGAAAAAAAGGTACGTTTTTTATGGCCGCTTCAGCTTCATCCGCCCATTTCATGAAAGGATTTCCCCCCTGGCACTGACCACAACTTCTGTAAAGGGAAGGCTGACCCCGGATTTTTCAAGGGCTTTTTTAATAATTGTTGGCATACCGGAACAACAGGGCACTTCCATGACCACTGACGTGATACTTTTGATACCGGACTCAACAAATACCTGGGCAAGCTTGTCCACATACCCCTGGGCATCATCAAACTTGGGGCAGCCGGTCATGACCGCACGGCCTTTGAGAAACTCTTTATGAAAAGCAGGAAAGGCAACGGGCACACAATCGGCGGCAATCAAAAGGTCAGCCCCTTTTAAGAAGGGAGCACCCGCAGGGACCAGACGAATCTTAACCGGCCAATGGCCCAGCGCAGAAAGTCCTCCAGAAGGATGTGCCTTGGCTTGGTTGGCGCAATTGCAGGCATGGCCCCCATCGGCTGCCGGAAATGTTTTCAAGGCCGCAGAAGGACACCCGCCGGAAACAGGCGCAGCTTTTTTATTCGTCTTCTGCTGTTTGAGCAACGCTTCAACCGCCTCTTCGTCAAACTCATCGGCTTCCCGTTCAATCACTTTGAGGGCCCCCTGTGGGCAGTCACCCAAACAGGCTCCCAGGCCGTCACAATACTTATCTGCAATGACCTTTGCCTTGCCGTCCACAATCTGAATGGCGCCTTCGGCACAGGCAAGAATACAATTGCCGCATCCGTCACAGAGGTCTTCATCAATCTGAATTATTTTTCGGGTCACTTTCATTTTCTTCTCCTCACAAGGGGCGCATCCACAGCAGTCCCTAAATTCTTTAATTGTCCTGCATTAAGACTTCTTTTGCCAAAATCTTTCCCGATTCCGTTAAAAAAAGCCGGTCAAGTTTGGCAATAAATTCGGATCCTTCTACATTTTTTCTTGCATTGCATTCCACCATATTGGTCAGCATGTCCGCATCATACAGAACCTTAAAGTTCAGACTCTCATCTTCACCCGGATGGTGATGATGACCGACAATGTCACAGACTTCATCCACAAGTTCTTTTTTAGCACCCAGGTTTTCCATGAGCTGTTTTGCCACGGGCGGGCCTTCCAATTCCTGGTACTTGGCGGCCGAAGAATTGTATTTTTCTTCGGCATTTTTAATGCCGATATCATGGAGATAGGCCGCACAAAGGACCACGGCCAGGTTCGCTTTTTCCTTTATACCGATCTTTTCGGCAAACCTTGCAACCTTGCCGGCATGGCCGATGCGTTTAAAGTCCGTCGCAAAATAGCGTTTCATTTCCACGGCCACCCGGTCCTTTAAAAGATCATCCCGCTTGGCGATAAAATCTTCAGGCAATGCCCCAAGGCATTGTTCTGCAAACTTGCAATAGGAGGCACATCCGAAATCCATCTTTGGGTTAACAATTTTTTTCTTGCACTTGGGACAGCGCCGGGTGGCATCGTCTTTGAAAAATTCCATTGGGTGTGCGCATTCCGGGCATTTTGTTTCAAAAATCGAATCCTTATTCCAATATTGTGTATCCTGTCCTGGGCATTTCATGTTCTACCTTCCTTCCCCTGTGAACCCGTCGAATGCGGCAGGCAAGGGAAGATAACCCCTGCCTGCCGGTTATGACTTTACTTTCCCTGCATCATGGCTTCTACATCTGAATCAGGATCGGTTATGGGTTTGATATCAAAATTTTCAACCAGCACATTTAATACAGCCGGTGATACAAAGGCCGGCAATGATGGCCCCAGGCGGATACCTTTGATTCCCAAGTGAAGCAGTGCCAGAAGAACGGCACAGGCCTTCTGCTCATACCAGCCGATATCAAAGGAGATGGGCAGATCATTGATGTCATCCAGTCCAAAAACTTCCTTAAGCTTCAGGGCAATCACCGCCAGAGAGTAGCAATCGTTGCACTGGCCCGCATCCAAGACCCTGGGGATACCACCGATATCCCCTAAATTTAGTTTATTATAGCGGTATTTGGCGCATCCGGCTGTCAGGATAACGGCATCCTGGGGCAATTTTTCCGCCACCTGGGTAAAATAATCTCTGCCTTTCTGGCGGCCGTCGCATCCGGCCATAACCACAAATCGTTTGATGGCACCTGATTTGACCGCATCCACGACCTTGTCGGCCAATGCCAGCACCTGGTTGTGGGCAAATCCGCCCACAATCTTTCCCGTTTCGAGCCCCGTGGGCGGCGCACATTTTTTGGCCTGGGCCACAAGCGCTGAAAAATCCTTTGTCCCATTCTCTTGGGAAATATGGGCGGCACCCGGGTAGGAAGCCACACCCGAGGTGTAAAGCTTATCCAGATAGGTATTGTTCTTTTTCATGGGAACCACACAATTGGTGGTCATGAGGATGGGACCGTTAAAGGACTCAAATTCCTCATTCTGGTGCCACCATGACCCGCCGTAATTGCCCTTTAAATGATCATATTTTTTAAAGGCCGGATAATAGTTGGCCGGGAGCATTTCCCCGTGGGTGTAAACATCCACCCCCGTGCCCTGGGTCTGTTTTAACAACAATTCCATATCTTTAAGGTCATGGCCGGAAATAAGTATTCCAGGCTTTGTTCCCACGCCGATATTGACCTCGGTGAGTTCAGGATGGCCGAAAGCCTTGGTATTGGCCTCGTCCAGCGCTGCCATTGTGGTAACTGTGACCCCACCGCATTTTAAGACCATGGCCACCATTTCATCCACAGACAAATCCTGGGTGGTGGAGGCAAGGCTTTCATACATGAAATCCCAGATTTCCTGCTTTTCAACACCCAGAACTGCGGCATGTTCTGCATAGGCCGCCATTCCCTTGAGTCCCAGAATCAAAAGCTCCCGTAAAGACCTGACATCTTCATTTCCAGTGGCCAAAACACCCACGGTTTCAGCCTTTGCCCCAAAGCTAGCCACATCATTGGAATACCAGGTGGCGCTTTCATGGAGGTCGGTCCCGATCTTGTTGCCGGCTGCAGTGGTCAGTTGTTTTTTAAGGGCCTGGGCCCGGTTTATCCAGTCAATCAGATTCTCATCATTAAAATTGGCATTGGTAATGGTGGTAAAAAGTCCCTGGCCCATGAAGGCGGCCGCTGAATTTGGCACTTTAACACCGGCTGCCTTGGATTTTTGTGCGATCACAGCAATTCCCTTGAGGTTGAAAATCAAAAGATCCTGGAGATTGGCGGTGGAATTTTCTTTTCCGCACATCCCCTTGATGGTGCATCCTTCATTTTTTGCGGCTTCCTGACATTGAAAACAAAACATGTTGCATTCTCCTTAAGCTATGGTGATGAACAATTAATCTTTACATCCTGGTGCTAACTTAATATAGATGGGGATGTAAAACCTTGACCTGGATCAAGTTACGAGATTTTTTTTTGTTTTTTTACAAAAAGGATTACGGATACAATTTAAAAATAAGATGGGAGTAGTATACCATTACTATATTAAAAACCATACCGCTTTTTTCCGGACTTACGAATCCCCAGCTGGAAAATTTTCAGGCCATCGCCCTTGAGCTGTCCTTTGATAAAGGTCAGCTCATCTTCCAGGAAGGTGACAAGGCAAATGGGTTTTATATTGTCAATACCGGCAAGATAAAGGTTTTCAAACTTTCCTTTGAAGGGAAGGAACAGATCCTCCATATTTACGGACCCGGCCATACCTTTGGTGAAGTGCCCGTGTTTGAGGGAAAAAGTTTTCCCGCCTCTGCCATGGCCATTGAAAATTCCAGCATCCTTTTTCTGCCCCGGGACAAATTTGTCAACCTGATCACCACCACGCCGGCCCTTTCCATGAACATGCTGGCAGACTTTTCCAAACGGCTGCGTGCCTTTACCATACAGATTGAAAACCTGAGCCTAAAAGAAGTCCCGGCCAGACTGGCTGCCTATATCTTAACCTTGTCCCAAGAACAACTATCCGAACAAAAGCCAGCTCAGAACAGGGAGCAAATGGTGACCCTTCCCATTTCCAAAGCCCAGCTCGCAAATCTCATCGGCACCACCCCTGAAACCATTTCCAGAATTTTTAAAAAAATGGCCGATGCCGCATTGATCGAGGTCAGGACAAAGGATATTGTGATCCTGGATCTTGAAGGGTTGTCAGACGTGTCCGAATCCGGACGTCTCTAATCCCGACAGGACTTCAGCCGCCATGGTACCAGCAGAACCATGGGCCGGAATTCAGCAAGGAAACTATTTACATTCAAGGATTTACAGAGTATTTTACAAAAAAGTCATACCATGCTTAATTCCGCCGGACGGGATGAAGTGCCCATGGCATAAAAAATTTCCATGCCATGTCTCAACAATAAGGGTCTTGTTGAGACAATCGCCAGGTTTGAATCCAAACTGGCCCAAAAGGCACCCGCCGAAAGAAAAAGATTTCAATAATATCAAGCAGCAACTTTATTAACCCTTCAATGCCAAGGAGGAACAATGGGAAAATTACTTAGGATCAACACCAGAAAAAAAACATTTACCTTTGAAGAGACTCCCAAAGAGTATTCAGGTCTTGGGGGCAGAGCGCTGACGTCTAAAATGATTCTGGACGAAGTCCCGGCCACCTGCCATCCTTTGGGAAAAAACAACAAGCTGATCTTTGCACCCGGCATCATGTCCGGATCTCCGGCAGCCGATTCCGGCCGTCTGTCCGCAGGGGCAAAGTCGCCGCTTACCGGCGGTATCAAAGAGAGCAATGCCGGCGGTCTTGTTTCCCAGAAACTGGCCAGGCTGGGCATCACAGGGCTTGTCCTTGAGGACAAGCCAGATACAGACGATTACAGCATGATCGTTATCAACAAGGATGGAGTGGAAATTCTTCCGGCAGGCGATCTTGTCAAGGCCGGCAACTATAAGGTCATGGAAAAACTCTGGGCCAAATATGGCAAAAGTGTAGGGATCTTAAGCATTGGCCAGGCTGGAGAGCAATGCCTTAAAGGGGCTTCCATCCAGCAGGCCGACATGAACGGCAGGCCCGGACGTGCCCACGGCAGAGGGGGCCTGGGGGCTGTCATGGGATCCAAAAAAATCAAAGCCATTGTCGTGGACGACAAAGGGGCTCCCCGGATAGAAATCAAAGATCCAGAAGCCTTTAAGGCTGCCAACAAACGCTGGGTGGAAATGCTGCGAAACCATCCGGTAACAGGCCAGGGCCTGCCCGCACTGGGAACAGCAGTCCTGGTAAATGTCATAAACGAAGCCGGCGCCCTGCCCACTAAAAATTTTCGAACCGGCCGGTTTGAAGATGTCCAGAGTATCAGCGGCGAAACCATGGCGGAAAATATCGAAAAAAGAGGAGGTATTACCACTGAAGCCTGCCACCCCGGCTGTGTCATTAAATGCTCCAATGTATACCATGACAAGGAAGGTAAATACCTGACATCGGGTTTTGAATATGAAACCATCTGGGCATTCGGGGCCCACACCACCATAAAGGAACTGGATCAGATTGCAATGCTGGACAGACTTTGTGATGATTTCGGCCTGGACACCATCGAGACAGGGGTGGCCATCGGCATTGCCATGGAAGGCGGCATGATCCCCTGGGGCGACGGAAAGGCTGCCATTGCCCTTCTCTCCAAAGTTGGCGAATACGCCCCTGAAGGCAAAATCATCGGCAGCGGTGCCCGGTTTACCGGTGATGCCCTGGGTGTCTCCCGGGTTCCTGTGGTGAAAAACCAGGCATTTCCTGCCTATGATCCCCGTTCGTGCAAGGGCCAGGGGGTTACCTATGCCACAACCCCAATGGGCGCAGACCACACGGCCGGATACGGGGTTACCGCCAATATCCTGAGCGTGGGCGGAAGCATTGATCCCCTTAAAAAAGAGGGCAACGTGGCGCTTTCCCAGGGACTCCAGATTGCAACGGCAGCCATTGACGCTGCAGGGCTTTGTCTGTTTGTGGCCTTTGCCGTCCTGGACAATGAAGACGGTCTTCCCACGATCGCCCAAATGCTCAACGCACAATACGGACTTGCGCTGACCCCGGATGATATTATGGAACTGGGTAAATCCATCCTCAGAAACGAAATAGAGTTTAACAAACGGGCCGGGTTTACCAAGGCGGATGACCAACTGCCTGAATTTTTCTCAGAAGAATTTTTACCCCACAAAACCACCTGGGATTTTACCAGTGAAGATCTGCAGAAAACACTTGATTTCTAATCAAGCCGAATATCGCGTCTGATACTTAAACAAAGGGGCAGAATATTTTTCTGCCCCTTTGTCTCTTTGCGTTTCCCATCACCCGGAATCAAGTCCTCTTTGCCCATGCCACCGACATTTTTGGGTCCCTATGCTGGGATAAAATTCGAGATCGGACTTCAAATTTTTTTTTATTCATTTCCAGATTCTAATTGTCCTTCCCGGGCTTCTTCTGATATAAAAATAGATTGTTGCTGTTTTTGATCAACCATGGTCATACCATTACTGAATCATCCTAATTATGATAACACACTATATAAAAAAGAAGAACTGCCATGAAAATATTTCAATACCCTTCGGAACCAGCAGAAAAAAGAGTTAAACAAACCATTGAAAGGGGCCTCGGCTTTTCCCCGGCTGATTATGCCAATGTCCAGACCTACATCGATGATGTAAGGGAAAGGGGGGATTCGGCCCTGGTTGATTATACCAACAAATTTGATTCAAAGGCCGTAACTTTATCCTCCCTGAAAGTCACGCAAGAAGAATTTGATGAGGCAATGGCATCTATTGATCCGGACTTTTTAAAAAGCCTGGACCGGTCCGTTGCCCAGCTCACAGAGTTTCATTTAAAGCAAACACAAAATTCCTGGATCGACACCCCCCGAAAGGGCGTAATGGTGGGTCAGCTGGTCAAACCCGTGGAAGCAGCCGGTGTATATGCTCCCGGTGCAAAAGGCGGAAAAACCCCTCTGGTCTCCTCGGTACTCATGGGCGGCATTCCTGCCAAAGTGGCTGGGGTGGAATCCATAACGCTCATGACCCCGCCCATGGAAAACGGCCGGATCAACCCCCACATATTGGCAGCTGCCCAGCGGGTAGGGATTTCCTCTGTCTTCAAGGCCGGCAGTGCCTGGGCCATTGCCGCCCTGGCCTATGGAACAGCCCAGGTCCCCCGGGTGGACGTAATTGTGGGGCCGGGAAATATTTATGTGACCCTGGCCAAGAAAATTGTCTCAGGAACCGTGGGAATTGACATGATCGCGGGCCCCAGCGAAATTCTGATCATTGCGGACCATACTGCCAACCCTGAATTTATAGCCGCAGACCTGCTCTCCCAGGCAGAGCACGATGTCATGGCCTCTTCCATCCTTGTCACCGACTCTGAAGATTTGGCCCACAAAACCATTCTGGCTCTTGAAAAACAGCTGAAAAATCTGTCCCGGCAGGATATTGCAAGGGTTTCCATTGAAAATTTCGGGGCCATCATGCTGGTGCCGGACATTGAAACCGGCATCACTCTATCCAACCGCCTGGCCCCGGAACATTTGGAGCTGGTTGTTAAAGATCCCTTTGACTATATTGACAGAATCCGCAATGCCGGCGCCCTGTTTATCGGGTCCTACACCCCGGAACCCATGGGAGACTACATCGCAGGACCCAACCATGTGCTGCCCACGGCCGGAACGGCCCGATTTTCTTCTGCATTGAGCGTGGAACATTTCACCAAAAAAACCAGCCTGATCCATTATTCAAAAACAGCGTTTCAGAAAGAGGCCGATGACGTGATCCGGCTGGCCATGACCGAAGGGCTGGATGCCCATGCCAACTCCGTAAAGATACGAAAATAGGAACACTTTTATAGAAAGCTTATTGGAGTTTTTCCAGGGCCTGCTTTAAATTTTGTATGGAAATCGGCTTTGCCAGGGAATCGGCAAACCCGAATTTTTTACAATTCTCAATGGCCGGATCTTTGGAATATCCAGAAGCAACAATGGCCTTGATTTCAGGATTCAGGGACAATAGCTTCTCTATTGTTTCGATACCGCCCATGCCCTGTTTGACCTCCAGGTCCAAAATGACCACGGCAACGGTCTTTCCGGACAAACCCAATGCGGTGTATTTTTCCACTGCCTCTTCTCCATTCCGGGCAAGGACTGGTGTATACCCCAGGCTAAGGAGTATTTTTTCGGTTATCTGCCGGATCAAGGGGTCATCATCCATGAACAAAACCATGGGCCTGTATTCGCCTCCAGGCTTGATGACCTCCTTTTCAGGCAATGGAACAGATCTGGTTTTCTCCTGGAAATGCTCTTTTTGGAATACCGGCAATATCATGTCCACCCGGGTTCCTTTGCCAGGAACTGAGTCAATCCGGATGGTTCCCTGGTGATTTTTGACAATGGACCAGGCAATGGACATGCCAAGGCCGGTTCCTTTGTTTTTTCCCATGGGTTTGGACGAATAATAGGGTTCAAAAACCTTTTCGATATTCTGCCGTTCAATTCCCCTTCCCTGGTCCTGCACACAGATAAAAACCATGCCCGGCTTTTCCGGATAAACACCGGCTGAAACCATGACGGGTTTTTCCATATCCATTGCTTCGGCGGCATTGACAACAATATTTTTCAAGGCTTCTTTCAGCTGGGACTGGTCGGCTTCCATCACCGGCGGAAGATCGTTGACGGTCAGCTGGCATTCAATGCCTTCTGATTCAGCAAAAGAGGCCAGGCTTTCTTTTAAAAATCCTTCGGTATCAATATGGGCCTTAATGCGAATTCCGCCCTTGGAAAAAACAATAAACTTGGAGGCCAGGTCCTTTGCCTGGAGAACAGAGGCTTCTGCATCGGCAAGATATTCCATTATCTGATCAGGTGCGGCCATCATCTGGGCCAGGTTGATATTTCCCAGGGTAATGGACAAGGTATTGTTAAAATCATGGGCAATGCCGCTGGCCAGGGTTCCGATGGCTTCCAGTTTTTCAGACTGAATCAGTTTTTTCCGGGCCTGTTTTAATTCATTTTCCGATCGTTTTCTTTCTATTGAGAGGGCAATCTGCTCGGAAACAAAACACAAAAGCTCCACATCGGACTGGCTGAATTGATCGGGGTTGGTATAACTCTGAACCGCCATAACCCCCATTACCTCTCCCTGAATAATCAGCGGAACCCCCAGCCATACCTTGGGAATACTTCCCCTTACCCGGCCCTGTGCTGACAATGCTTCCAGGGTCTTTTCATCCAGCAGAAGGGGTTTTTTCTCCAGAATAACATCTCCTGTCAGGGATCGGTTCTCGGTAAACCGGTGTATCCATCTGGGAGCAGACTCGTCTTTTTCATCTACCTGATAAACATAACGAATGGCATTTTTCGTTTTGTAATAAATGGCAATATAAAAATTGGTCATGTCCAGGAGAGAGAACAAGTGCTTGTGGATGGACCGGTAGAGCTCCTGCAAGGTCTCGCTGGTATTCAGGGCACTGGCAATATGAAACAGGGTTTTGTTCACCACTACCACCCTAATTTTTTTAAAAACGGTCTGTTCCAACCGCTTTATATATTGCTCCAGTTGTTCATAGCTGGGTTTGTTCCCCATGGATACCATCCATACAATTGGTTTATGCACTTAATGCGGATCAGAATAACAAAAATTTTTTTTT
>VMSR01000120.1 GCA_013792075.1 Desulfobacula sp. | reverse complement strand
CTTTCCACGTTTTTTCCATTTTAATGCCTCCTTTTTTGAAGGCATATTATTTCATGGCTGCACGATTTTGAAGATGGGGTTTAATATACGCTTACGAATAATAAAGTTATCAGGGCAGTCACAAAATTGATTTGGATCTATCTGAAAACCTATTGATAACACAACAATATAGTCACCTCCACTAAAAGCTCTAATACACATATCATAAAAAGTAGAGTTGTCATTGTGTAGCGTACCCAAAGAAATATATACAACTTTTTTACCTGCCAATCTGTCATAAGGAAAATCCGATGATTCTTTTTTAAAAAACAATGATGGCCCGACAAATACAAAATCTTTTTTTGATTGAAAGCTGTCCGGCGCTATATGCTTGGAGGTATATACAATATTTAAGTTCTCTCTGTTGATCATCGTGTCTGCCAAAGACAAATTGATATTATATTTTTGTTTAAGAATTTTTTGGGAACTGTTCGTTTTCAGTCTGTTTTTAATTTTGTAAAACCCGACCTTTGGCAAAAGCAAAGCTGTTTGTTTTGAAAATGTAATTGATGATTTTGTAATTGGAAAGGAATGCATTAAATTTACTGAAGGATATCCCAGGATTGCCGCTATCTGTTTCCCCCAGGTGCACAAAGAATCATGTACAAGATAGTCGGGATACTCATTGCGAATGTCCTCAAGATTGTGCGCCAGTTTATCAACTGTCATTTCAACATTTAATTCAAGTGCTTTAGATAGATCATCATTTTCTATTTTAAATGTATTTATGACGCCCTTATAAGGGCGGAACTCTGCCCCGGTCTGTTCAATTTTATTTCTGAATTCTTCAGTACAGTAATAGATAATTTTTTGTCCGCGGCTTACCAGTTCCGCCACCGTTCCAAGTAAGGAATTAATACATCCATGCGTTGGGAAATTTAAAAAAATTGCTTTGCCCATTTGGTCTCTTTTTCTTTTTTATAACATGAACATCTATGGCTCGCGCCGGGTAAAGTTTATTCTCTCACCAAGTTCATGCTCAGGTAAACTTGCGCGGTCGTTGTCCGTACAAGATTATGCACACATGATGCAGACAATTTGGGAGGACTTGAAAAAGTATTGATATGTGGAGAAAAGTTGGGATCAGTTAAAACCTCTGCATAACTTGAACTTGTAAATGGTGGCGGTAGTTCTTTAGGGAAATACCCCTTTGAAAGAAGATCTGAAAGCTTAAGTTCCATAAGGTCCTTTGTTCAATTTTGGATTAGTTTCACCACAAGCTGTAACACCCAACATCACCGGTGAAATCCGGTGCATGTTGCTTGTTTAATATTTTCTAAGAATCAGCTTAACTCCGGTTACAATTTTTTGTGGGAGAATTAATATCTGGTTATTCGGTTTGAAGAAATAGTTGTATCTCTCCTGAACAATACCCTTTATGATACATCAGGCATAGGTCACTCTCAGGTGCGAATTTATATTTTATGCCAAGCGCTTCAAGCCAGCACTTTATTCTGTATAGGACACCGCACTCATACTTGTCTATAACACCGAGCCTTTTTACTCCTGCATATGCAAAACATTTTTCTTTAGCGAACTCCCATGTTATTTTATTCTGTTCAGAATAACCTAACTTTACAGTCATAAAATCTGGAATTATAAAGCTGTACGCTTCTTTAAAAAAGTGTATGAAGTCATCATTATTTACAATAGCAATATTAAATCCAAGCATATTTTTAATTCTTTCTATTTCAATGAATGATAACGATTTTATAGCAGATTTGTTAATTCTATTTGTTTCTTCAATCCCCAATTTTTGTAAACAATGAAAAAACCACATACCGTCATGTGTCATCCAGCATTTATTTAGAAGTTCAATCGTCTCTTTTTGAGAAATATTCTTAACCGGTTTCATATCTGCCTCCTATCAAGATACTTTATGGGCGCTGTGAACGCTTCTTGAGCGGTTTAATTCTTTTGGCACAACAAGTTCATAATCAATTTGATCAGAGTGTTTTTTTGTTTCGGGTCTGATTCAGCAACCAAGAGTGTCAGCGCTGCAAGACCTGTATCATTGATTACCGGTATCCCAGCCTCAGACAAAAGGCGACCATTTCGGTGTAAAAAATCCACGAACAAAAAGGCACCGCTCCGTTTGTTTCCGTCAGTGAAAGGATGATCTTTTACCATAAAATAGAGCAAATGTGCGGCTTTGCTTTCAATCGTGGGATAAGCAGGCTCTCCAAAAACACTTTGATCAAGGTTGCCGAATATGCCTGCAAGATTATCGGCGCGGGATGGATTGGCAAACAAATCAGAGGCCTCTCCTTTTTCTTTTAATTTTTTTTTAAGCTCAATAAGGGATGCCATGGCCTCTTCCGGTGTTGCCAGTCTGCCGCCGGATTGCCCTTCCGGCTCGATAAGCAATCCCTCGTCATACTGCTGCAACCAGAGAAAGGTCTGCGTATAGCGACTGAGAATATCCACCAGACCCCGTCCCATATCTGTTGCCATGGAGGGAGATAGTGCCGCTTTTTGAATCAAGGCGATTGCCTGCTGAAGCTCGACAGCATTCTGCTCAAAGCGGTGTTGATTTATGCTGTATCCTTGGACAAGGTATTCTTTCAGCCGCTGGGTAGCCCACATTCGGAATCGGGTTCCTTTTTTTGAATTCACCCTGTACCCTACTGAAATGATGGCATCCAGATTGTAGAATTTAATCTTCCGGTTGACTTGACGTTTGCCTTCCTGGCGAACTACCGAGGATTCCTCGGTAGTTGCGGATTTTTCCAGTTCACCGGATTTATAAATATTTCTTAAATGCAAACCAATAGTGTCGGAGTCCTTGTCAAAAAGTTCGGCCATCTGAGCCTGTGATAGCCAGATGGTATCTTTTTCAAGGTAAACCTGAATCTGTATTTGTCCGTCTTCAGATTGATAAATTTCAATTTGTTTGTTTTCAATCATGGTTTCTTTACCCATTTATATTCTACTGACCTGGATATTATAATCAAATAGCATAAAAAGACAAAAATTCATTATTAAAATTTTTCGTTCAACGCTGCTATCCTATATTTGTATCTATTCTGGAGCATGGACTTGAGTCGTCACTTTCGCAGCTTTGGCCTGGATTGCAATCCTGAATGCATCAGAGTCAACAATCTGTTGGAGTAGATCTTCTGGGTCTGTGCCTTTTATCCAAAATGTGGATTCTGGGATTGTAACGCCTTTCTTGTATATGTACTTGAGTTCCAGTCCGTGCTTCTGGTTCCACTTGCTTGTGACGTATCTTGTGATGCTGAGATAGGCCCTTGTGCAATTCGCTTCTTCATCGGGGGTCCATTTGTCGTTGGTGTGCAATTCATTGTAGTTGTCTGGTAGGTTTGTCTCTATTCCTGATTTGAATAGGAGTGTGCTGTCATCAGCATCAGCTGGCAGGGCGGATTTGAAGGGCACGGTTAGGGTGAAATCAATGAAGGTTGCCAATGCAGATTGAAGGTCTGAACCGCGGATGTGAATCCCCATTGATTTCGCGTGGTTCTTGAAGGCGAGGACGAGTTCTTGTATCGATGGCATAAATACCTCTGTATGTAGACTGAAGGTTTGGGACGACTAGCAAGTAGTTGTGTGGTTCCGTGTAATCTTCATCCTTTTTGTGGTTTGACAAAAAATATGAAACAAAACATAAAAATTCTAACTGGATAACACCCGGATTTGAACATTATCAAAATTTGATATCCTGTTGAAAGCCCAAAAAGTCTTTTGCATAGGCAACAATTGAACGATTTCTGTAAAGAATCCTTTGCATAACGGATACGTTTATTCAAGAATTATTTTTGTTATGCCAATCTTCAAAAGCCGGATATATATCGCGTATAATTTTGAAATTTTGCGTATTGGTTCTTCTCTTAGACGTCCCTGCTTTTTTTAAAAGGAAAAATCCTGTGGGCTTTCAGGGCAATCGCATCTATCTTTTTAATAACCAGCCCTATACCCGTTCCGGTCGGTGTGCCTTTCTGTCGCTGGCTAGGCCAGGGGTGGGTAAGGGGGTGGAATGGCCTAGCTGGACGTGGCGTCAGGACGACAAAGGCTGCGGCCAGGTCCGCTTCTTTGGTCCTCAAGGACGAGGACCAAAGATTTAATGGAATCCCCCTTGCCCGGTCCTGGCCGGGTTGCAGGTATCATGGACAACAATACCGCTATAAATTAAATTCGTTGGCCCTGTGTGGGCTTTCCCGGCAATTGAATTATCCTGCTATATCGAGTATACTTTATTTTTATTGAAATAATTAACCCTTCTGGAGCCTTTGGAGCGTCCATGTTTCTTCCCACCACCCCAAGCGAGCTAAAGACCCGCGGCATTAAACAACTGGACATTATCCTGGTCACCGGAGACGCTTATATTGATTCCCCTTTCATGGGCGTAAGCCTCATCGGCAGGGTACTTGCCGACAAAGGATATCAGGTGGGCATTATTGCCCAGCCCACTATGGAGGATGACACCGATATTTTGAGGCTGGGCCAGCCACGGCTTTTCTGGGGCGTTACCGCAGGGGCGGTGGATTCCATGGTGGCCAATTATACGGCATCCAAAAAAAGGCGGCAACAGGACGATTACACCCCAGGGGGCATCAACAATTGCCGGCCGGACCGGGCGGTCATTGCCTATACAAACCTGATCCGGCGGTTTTGCAAACCCATGGTTCCCATTGTTCTGGGCGGGATTGAGGCAAGCCTGCGGCGGATTGCCCATTATGATTTCTGGTCCAACAACATCCGACGGGCCATCCTTTTTGATGCCAGGGCTGATTTTCTGGTTTACGGCATGGCCCATTCCAGCATCCTTAACCTGGCTGCGGCGTTAAACACCCGGCAGGACACCCGGGACATCCCTGGAATCGGTTATATTGCACAGGAGAAAAAAGGGATTGAACTGCCCTCCTTTGAGGCGGTCCAAAAGGACAAGTACCAGTACATTGAAAGTTTTAAGCTGTTTTACGCCAACACCGACCCTGTCACGGCAAAGGGAATCTGTCAGCAGCACAACGACCGGTACATGATCCTGAACCCGCCGGAGCCCTACAGCACCACAGCAGAACTGGACGCCATCCATGCCCTTGATTTTGAACGGGACCTGCACCCCTATCACCGGGCCAAAGGATCGGTCAGGGCCCTGGAGACCATTCGGTTCTCGATTCCCACCCATTACGGGTGCTATGGGGAGTGTAATTTTTGCGCCATAACGGTCCACCAGGGCAGAACCGTAAGACATCGGAGTGAAGCTTCCATCCTGGCCGAAGCAAACCGCTTTACCCGGGACAAGGATTTCAAGGGAAATATCCTCGACCTGGGCGGTCCCACGGCCAATATGTATGGATATGAATGCAAAAAAAAATTGAAAGAAGGGGCCTGCCCGGACAAACGCTGTTTGTTTCCCAGTATCTGTCCCAGCCTTGCCCCGGACCATTCCCCCCAGATCCGTTTAATCCGCAAGCTGGAAGCGCTGCCCGGTATCAAAAAGGTGTTTATCAACTCCGGTATTCGGTATGACCTGATTTTAAATGACAAAAAAAAGGGGACTGCCTATCTTGAGAAACTCACCCAGGACAATGTTTCCGGTCAGATGAAGGTGGCACCCGAACATACGGAAAACCGCGTGCTCACTCTCATGGGCAAGCAGGGAACCGATGATCTGCTGGCCTTTAAACAGGCCTTTGATCAATTGTCCAAACGCTCGGAAAAAAAACAATTTTTAACCTATTATCTCATCGCCGCCCATCCGGGATGCGACCTTGCAGAGATGGTCCAATTAAAAAAATTCACGTCGGAAAAGCTGAACATTAACCCGGAGCAGGTTCAGATTTTCACCCCAACGCCTTCCACCTTTTCCACCCTCATGTATTATACGGGATTAGATCCCTTTACCCTGGAAAAAATTTTGTGGAAAGAAATCCCCAGGGAAAAGAAAAGCAAAAACAGGCAATAACGGACAAATCCAAAAAATTTCAAAAAAAAAGCTCCCCTCAGTTTAAAAAGAAACGTCCTTCACCCGGCCCGGGAAAAAAATATTGACAAATTCTTTGCAATGGTTTAACCATTGTCACAGTCAATAAAAATTCGATTTTTTTGCCTGTTCGATAACTTCAGGAGAGACGATGAATAGAATCACAACCCACCCGGTGCTTGAGGTTCCGGTCCGGGAAAGCCTTTTGTTTTACTGGAATAAAACCCAATTATCTGCCGTGAAAGACGAGGTGATTTCCTCCGCCTTGTTCGCCAACGGGATTAAAATATTCGGCCACCACCATAAAGACGGGTCTGCCCAGGGAATTTTTTGTGCCAACGGACAATGCGCCAAATGCACGGTCATTGCCAACGGGATTCCGGTTAAAGCCTGCATGACACGCATCCGTCAAAACATGATCGTGGAGAGTGTTGAAGGCCTTCCCCGACTGCCGGACGTACAGGAAAAACCCCTGATATCGGACATCGAACAGATTACAACAGAGGTCCTGATCATTGGCGGCGGTCCTGCCGGGCTTTCTGCTGCCATTCAATTGGAAGAAAATAAAATTCCCGCCATTCTAATCGATGACAAGGAAACCCTGGGCGGCAAGCTGGTCCTGCAGACCCATAAATTTTTCGGTTCGGTTGAAGATTCCCATGCAGGGATGCGGGGAATGGATATCGGCCGGATGCTGGCCCAAAAAGTTGAAAAAAGTTCCTGTATCTCCGTCTGGACGAACGCCACCGCCCTGTATGTGTTCAATGACAAACGGGTGGGCATTCTCAAGGACGGGGTCTATAAAATCGTCACCCCGAAAATGATTTTAAATGCCGCCGGTGCCCGGGAAAAATTTCTTCGGTTCAAGGGAAATAGCCTTGCCGGGGTATACGGAGCCGGGGCTTTTCAGACCCTTGTGAACCGGGATCTGGTCAAGCCCACCCAGCGGCTGTTTATCATCGGCGGCGGCAATGTGGGCATCATTGCAGGGTACCACGCACTCCAGGCCGGCATCCAGGTGGTGGGACTTGCCGAGGCCCTTCCCCAATGCGGGGGATACAAGGTCCATGAAGACAAGCTCAAACGTCTGGGCGTTCCCATTTACACCTCCCATTCCATCCTATCGGCCAATGGGAAAGAATCCGTGGCTTCGGTGACAATTGCCCAGATTGACAAACACTTCACCCCCATTAAAGGAACAGAAAAAACCTTTGAATGTGATACCATTCTCATTGCGGTCGGGCTCGAGTCTGTGTCTGAATTTACCGAAGAGGCAGAGGCTGCAGGCATCAAGGTATTTGCCGCAGGAGATGCCGCCCAGATTGCCGAAGCCTCATCGGCCATGTTCAATGGGAAAATCGCTGGTTTAAAAATTGTCCAGCAATCCATACCAGGTGCCCGTGAGATTCCCGCCGCCTGGTATGAAAAGGCGGATATTTTAAAATCCCACCCCGGTCCTGTACAGGAAATCATGGCCCTGGCCCAGGAAGAAGGCATTTTCCCCGTGATCCACTGCAAACAGGAAATTCCCTGCAACCCCTGCAGCACCGTCTGCCCTGAGGGGTCCATCACAATGGAGGGAGATCCCATCAAGGGCCGCCCCCTGTTCGACGGAAACTGCAAAGGCTGCATGAAATGCCTGGCCATCTGCCCCGGGCTTGCCATCACCCTGGTGGATTATCGGAAGGACAGGGAAAACCCCCAGGTTTTCCTTCCCTATGAGATTTCCAACATAAGCGTACAAAAAAACGATACCATTGCCTGCGTGGATGTGGACGGTAACGATCTTGGCCGTCACACGGTATTGGGTGCCCGGCCCACCAAAGACAGCAACAATACCTGGATTGTCCGGGTTCAGGTGCCCCGGGCCATTGCCAAACGCGTGGTGGCATTTACCATCCAGGATAAGGCTGTCTCCCAAAGGAGCACCCAAAAAATCCCCCTTGACCAGCTCCAGGATGATGAAGTCATCTGCCTTTGCGAACGGGTGACGGTCGGCCAGATACGGGATCTGGTCAGACGGGGCGCCAGGGACATGAACCAGATCAAGGCCATCACCCGGGCCGGCATGGGGCCCTGCGGATATAAAACCTGTGAAAACCTGATGAAACAAATATTTGCAGCGGAAAAAATTGCACGGGAAGACATTGTCAAAAACCTGCGACGCCCCCTGTATATCGAAGTACCCCTGGGCAAATTTGCCAATGGAGGACAGGCATGAAAAATTTCGACGTTATCATTATCGGTGCCGGATCCATCGGGGTTCCTGCGGCTTTGGCCCTGGCCCAAAAAAAAATCAAGGTTCTGGTCATTGATGCCCTTGCATCCCCGGGACAGGGACAGAACAAACGCGCCATCGGCGGCATCCGTGCCACCCATTCGGACAAGGGGAAAATTGCCACTGCCTTAAGGAGCATTGAAATTTTCTCCACCTGGAAGCAGACCCATGGGGATGATATCGGCTGGATCCAGAACGGATATAGTTTCCCCGCCTATACGGACCAGGATGCCAAAAGGCTCCAGGAATTGATGAAAGTTCAGAAATCCTTCAACCTGGAAATTGACTGGCTGGCGCCTAAGGAATATGAGAAACTTGTGCCGGGCATCAATATGGAAAACCTGAAGGGCAGCACCTATTCCCCCAAGGACGGCAGTGCCTCTCCTTTGCTGGCCGTCAACGCCTTTTACTTTAAAAGCCTTGAATACGGTGCCAGCTATAGATTCAAGGAAAAAGTCACCCGAATTTCCATCATAAGCGCGTCCCAAATCCAGGTGACAACCGACAAAGATACCTATACTGCGGCCAAGGTGATCAATGCGGCCGGAAATTTCGCAAAGGCCATCGGCGCAATGGTGGGACTTGACCTGCCCGTGGAGCCGGACAGCCACGAAGGCGCCATCACGGAACCGGTTCAGCGATTTTTCGGGCCCATGATCGTGGATTTAAGGCCCTCCTGTGATCCGGCCACCGCAGATTCGTCCAATTATTATTTTTACCAGAACAATGAAGGCCAGGTCATCTTCTGCCTGACCCCCAAACACCTGATCAAGGGAACCGAAACCAATGCCACCTCGGTATTTCTGCCCCAGGTGGCCAAACGCATGGTCTCCTTGTTCCCAAAGCTTGCCAACCTCAAGGTCAGACGCACCTGGCGGGGACAATATCCCATGACGCCGGACGGGTTCCCCATAGTGGGAGGGGCCAAGGAATTTCCCAATTTTATTAATGCCGTGGGCATGTGCGGCCAGGGGTATATGCTGGGGCCTGGACTGGGTGAATTATTAACCAGAATAGTGACTTATGAATTGACAGATGAGGATTTAGATGTTTTAAAACACTTTGACCCATACAGGGATTTTTCTGGAATTGAGCACTTTAAATAATAGTTTCTACAACCAAGAGCAGGATATTGCATGTTTAAACGAGCCAAGCAAAACAGAGTATTCCAGGACGTGGTCGACCAGATACAGGATGCCATTTTAGAGGGGAAACTTGCACCCGGCCAAAAGCTTCCTGCAGAACGGGACCTCAAGGATATGTTCAACACCAGCCGGGGGACCCTGAGGGAGGCCTTGCGGGTACTTGAGCAGAAAGGACTCATTGAGATCAAGCTGGGCGTGGCCGGCGGCGCCATTGTAAAACAGATAGATACCGAACCCATTATCGAGTCCCTGGCACTGCTGATCCGCTCCGGCGGCATCGCACTGGAACATCTGGCAGAATTTCGAATCAAGATAGAAGGCAGCATTGTTGAACTGGCCGCCCTCCGGGCCACCCCTGAAGATATCCGGGAGATGGAACTGCTATATAAAAAAGCCAAGGCCTATTGCGACAAAGGGGACTGGGAAAATTTCTTAAAAACCGATGAAACCATGCACTCCTATCTGGGAACCATGTCCCGGAATCCTATTTTCCAGTTTATCCAAAAAAGCATCCATGACAACATCCATCAATACTATGAATCCTATCTGCCCATGAACCATGAAAGAACCCTGGAAAATCTGAATGATTTTGAACGCATCATTGCGGCTATAAAAATGAAGGATGCCGCAACTGCGGCCGACATTATCAGGGACCATGTGGAACGGTTTAACAAAAAAATGCAGGAAAAAACCCATCGGCCCTAGCCGCGGTTAACCCTTGTTACGACCAGCCTCGTAATGGCGGATGGCCGATTTCACCCCGTTGCCCATGCTGACGTTACCAAAACAAAAATATTTGGTAACATAATCTTCTTTTAACCTTAACCGCCCGAAGATCTCCCGCTCTGCTACCCCTTTTTCCCATAGGGCGATAATATTTCCGTATAAATTTTCCAGAAAATCCAGTTTGTTCCGGATATGCTGCGGGCCATTTTTCACCCTGGGATTGTGGCTGCACAAAAGGATGGAAAAGTCCAATTCCAGAACCTTTTTCAGCGAAGAAATCTGGGTGCCCATATCTTCATCCGCCCTGAAATACCGTATCCGATCCCCCAAATACAGATCCCCTGAAAACACAATTCCCTTTTCCGGCAAAAAATAAACCACATGGTCCCGGGCATGGCCCGGGGTATGAAGGGATATCATTTTGCCCAGACCTGTTTCCATGGTATCCGGAAACGGACACACGTCCAAAGGCGTGGTTTTGCCCCATACATATTTCTGGTAGGGCAGAATTTTATAGGGGGTTTTAAGCTTTTCCCCTGTCAAAGGGTGGCCAAAAACCTCAACGCCCATGTGTTTGTGAAGCATTGCCCCATTACCCGAATGGTCTTCGTGGTGGTGGGTTAAACAGACATGCTTTACCCGATTTTCTTTGGCAATACCCAGAACCTGTCTTTCCATATGGGATTGGCCGGTATCGATCATGGTTCGGCCAAATAGGTAGCAATATACCGTCATCAGGGGAGGACCTGCCAAAGACCAGCCCAGCTTGAACCCCTTGATTCCGTGATCAAAGGATTGGGAGTTGCAAATATTCATAGGCGGCTGTCTTCCTTTTAGATTAAAAAAAATATTATTTTCTTTCAAATGAACCGGAATGGCAAGACAAAATAAAAGGAACTGCCATTTCTGAAATTAAATTTGCCATACACCGGAATATATATCATTATGGTCTGTATTAAATTTGCCTGAATACTAGGAAACATTATGAACAAAAAAGCGATCTATAAGTTTTGCCCTTTGTGCAGGGGGGATTTTGAAACAAAGACACTTGTCCGCACCGAACCCCAAAGACTTGTGTGCAAGGAGTGCGGCTTTATTTTTTACCTTGACCCCAAACTGGTTGCCTGCACCATTGCCCAGACCATCAACGGCATCGTTCTCCAACAACGGAACAAATCACCAAAACGCGGCCAGTGGGTCCTTCCGGGAGGGTTTGTGGACAGGGGGGAAACCCTTGAGGAGGCGGCCAGGCGAGAATTTTTTGAGGAAACAGGACTGGAAACCGCCATCAAGTGCCTGCTGGGCAATTATTCCTATCCAGGAGAAGCAAATATCATTATCGTATACCAGAGTGATATCATCGGCGGCACCATCCGGCCCTGCCACGAATCCATGTCAATTGGTGAATTTGCGCCGGAAAAAATACCCTGGGACCAGCTTGCCTTTGAGACAACCCGGAAAGCGTTGGAAAGATACATGGAAAAAAATTACCCTTCGGATTTGTGCTTGCAAAATGGCAGATAAGTCCATACTATTGACCCTGTCTGGTCTGATTTGATCATATAATTAATCAACTTCACACACACCTTATAGGAGAAGCCTATGAATCCCCCACTAAAAACGCCCATTGACCATATACTTGTGAAACAGGAAATCCAGGCCTCAGGCCTTAAATCCGTGGGACTTGCCTCCATCCGGGAATTAAACAGGATCGTCAACAATATTGAGGCCGCCTCGAAAGAACGCTTTATCCGTATGGAAATGGGCGTACCGGGTCTGGAACCCCCAAAAATTGCCGTGGATGCGGAAATTGAAGCCCTTAAAAAAGGGGTGGGATCAAAATATCCGCCCTTTGACGGAATCCCGGAATTAAAACAGGAGATCTCCTCGTTTGTTAAAAATTTCATGGATGTGGAAATCAAACCTGTTTCCTGCTTTCCCACGGTGGGATCCATGCAGGGCTGTTTCATGGCCATGATGTGCACCACCCGGCGGATCAAAGGGAAAAATAAGATTTTATTCATTGACCCGGGATTTCCGGTAAACAAGAACCAGGCAAAGGTTCTCGGCGTGCCCTATGAGCAGTTTGATGTCTATGAGTTCAGGGGAGAAAAACTGCGGGCAAAACTGGAAAGCTATCTTAAAAAAGGGGATGTGGCATCCTTGATGTATTCCAATCCCAACAACCCTGCCTGGATCTGTTTTACCGACCAGGAGCTTCGCATCATAGGGGAGCTTGCCACAAAATATGATTGTATTGTCATGGAAGACCTGGCCTATTTCGGCATGGATTTCAGGAAAGATTATTCCCAGCCGGGAAAACCCCCTTTTATTCCGTCGGTGGCCAAATACACGGACAACTATATTCTGCTGATCTCCAGCTCCAAGTCATTTTCCCTGGCCGGCCAGCGCATCGGCATGACCGCCATTCCCGACAAATTGTTCGCCTCAACGGGCGACAATTTAACCCCTTGGTTCGGCAGTGACAATTTCGGGTATGCCTATATATTCGGTGCCATGTACGCCTTAAGTTCCGGGGTGTCCCATTCAAATCAATACGGGCTTTGCGGACTTCTGAAAGCCGTCAACAACGGCAGTTACAATTTTGTAGACGCTGTCAGGGAATATGGTGACAGGGCTGCTGTCATGAAACGATTGTTTGTGGAAAACGGTTTCCAGATTGTCTATGACATGGATGAAGGTGAAAAGATTGCCGACGGGTTCTATTTTACCATTTCATACCCCGGCTTTACCGGGGTGGAGCTGGTGGAGGAACTTCTGTATTACGGCATCAGCGCCATCTCCCTGACCACCACGGGCAGTGACCGCCACGAAGGCCTGCGGGCATGTGTCTCGCTCACCGGGAAGGAACGGTTCACAGAACTTGAAGACCGGGTGGCACACTTTCAAAAGGATCATCCCCAGGGATCTGATTTTAAAATCATCTCTTCCTAGAAGAAAACACCTTACTTCCGGCCGGCCCTGAAAATTTTTTATTTTTCAGGGCCGGTTTTTTTTTGGCAAAACCCTTGCATTTTCAAAGCGCGCCTTGTATATGTTTCTGTCTTTAGAAACAAAAAATATTGATTGCAACAATACCCAAAGGAGAGTTTTCATG
>VMSR01000275.1 GCA_013792075.1 Desulfobacula sp. | reverse complement strand
GATATATTTTTTTAGTAGATCAAGAGGGTGTTGTGATCAGTCATCCGAAAACTGAGTATATCCAAAAGAAAATGTCTGACTTACCGGGGTTTGAAACAGTATCTTTTGATCAAGGAATAGAAAAGTTTTTACATATTTATCAAAAGCATAAAAAACAGCTTATGTTTTTTATGCCGATAGAAGTTGCAAATTGGAGTCTCGTCTCTATTCTCCCTGAAGCAGAATATTTAGGGACAATACATAAGATGCGAAATATTATTGGTGTGATAGGCTTACTGTTTGCTGTTTTTGTATTTTTTTGTACGCAGAAATATTTTGATAAACTGATTCATAAAAGACTTAATGCCTTGACTGAAGTTACGACAAATATTAGCCAGGGAGAATTGCAGACTTCAGTTAATGAACATTTGATGACAAATGATGAAATTGGTTTCCTGGCCCGCTCATTTGACGATATGCGCAAAAAGTTACTGCTATCTCGTGATAAACTTGAAACCTATAGCGAGACACTTCAAAGGCGAGTGGAAGAGCGTACGAGTGAATTGAACAGCGCGAATAAGGCACTTGAAAAATCAGCTCATGAAGCTCAATCTGCGAATCGCCTGAAAAGTGAGTTTCTGGCAAACATGAGCCATGAAATCAGAACGCCTATGAACGGTGTAATCGGTATGACAGAGCTTTTATTGGGGACTCAACTGACCGATGAACAGATTGAATTTGCCACGACCATCAAAATAAGTGGTGATTCTTTATTGTCTTTAATAAATGACATTCTGGATTATTCTAAAATTGAAGCAGGCAAATTTAATCTGGAAATTATCAAATTTGATCTGAGGGTTACTTTGGATACTACCGGAGATATCATTGCCGTAAAGGCACACGAAAAGGGTTTGGAGTATATAACTGCCTTCAGTCCAGATGTTCCGTCTTTGTTGGAAGGTGATCCGGGAAGATTAAGGCAAATTCTGGTAAACCTTGCTGGCAATGCTGTTAAGTTTACCCACACAGGTGAGATTGTCACCCATGTTGACTTGGAAAAAGAAACTGAGGATTGGGTTCAGGTCCGATTTACTGTCAAAGATACCGGGATAGGTATCCCTGCGGATAAAATGGATCGGCTGTTTAAATCCTTTTCACAGGTTGATAGTTCAACAACGCGAAAATATGGGGGAACAGGCCTTGGATTAACAATCTCGAAAGAATTAGTCCAGATGATGCAGGGTGAAATCGGTGTAGGCAGCAAAGAAGGCAGTGGGTCTGAATTTTGGTTTACGGCCAGGTTTGAAAAACAAAAGACACCACCCGAAATTCCTGTTTTGTTGTCGGATAATATCAAAGGAAAATACGTCCTGATAGTAGATGACAATAAAACCAACCGCTTTGTAATCCGAAAACAGCTTGAACTGTGGGGGTGCATATGTAAGGAAGCCTGCGATGGATTCGAAGCAATTGAGAAACTGATACAGGCGGCTCATGATAAAACCTCCTTTGAAATGGCGATCATAGATATGCAGATGCCCGGTATGAATGGGAAACAATTGGGCGGAAAAATTAAAAAGAATCCTGAAATCGCAGATATTCACCTGATAATGATGAGTTCTATAGGAGAAAGGGGCGATGCCAAAGAATTGGAACAACTCGGTTTTGATGCCTATCTTACAAAGCCTGCGAAAATGAAACAATTGCATAACTGCCTCATAAAGGCATGCAATCGGTCCGTCAAGTTGAAAAACACAATACCGGAATCCATTATTACCCAGTATCTTTTGTCTGAAGATGAGCGCAGGAAAATACGCATTTTGCTTGCAGAAGACAACCTTATTAATCAAAAGGTGGCTTTAAAAATGCTATTCAAAATTGGATACCAGGTGGATGCTGTTGTTAACGGAAAGGAAGCCTTAGATGCATTAAGAAAAACAGATTATGATCTTGTCCTTATGGATTGCCAGATGCCGGAACTTGATGGGTACAATACAACAAAAGAAATCCGTAAGCCGGCTTCAAATGTAAAAAACAGTACTATCCCAGTTATTGCCATGACTGCACATGCCATGAAAGGGGATCGGGACAAATGTATTGAATCGGGCATGGATGATTATCTGACAAAACCAGTTAAAATCAAAGAGTTATCTGAAATGCTTAACAAATGGTTATCCCAAAAGTAATCTGATGTTTCCAATGAAACTTTGAAAATACGATAAAAGTGTCACTCACTCCTTTAATCAAAAATTTTACAGAACCAGTACTTGAAGGAGGGGCATATATCTACAAACTATTTGTTTACAAGAGATGGGTACTATAACGTGTAGGGCTCCATTTTTATTAAAAAACTTCCACCACTACATCTGGTAATCGGAATATCTCGATTTTCAAACCTTGATTGTCCATTTATTTGGAGAAGGCGATTCTCGCCTAAAAACATGGCTTTGTAAACTCTATACATTGATAGAATTCCCTTTCCAGCCATTGCCAAAGGTCACTCAATATACAAACATGATTTTATCCTGAGGCATTGTTCTTAAATTCAGCCCATGTCTCCCCATCAATTTTACAAGATTCCATAACATCCTTGCTGAATTGGAATAATAAAAGGGTTAGGTGTTCCATGGGGACTAGGCCAGGGGTGGGTAAGGGGGTGGAATGGCGTATCTGGACGCGGCGTCAGGACGACAAAGGCTGCGGCCAGATCCGCTTCTTTGGTCCTCAAGGACGAGGACCAAAGATTTAATGGAATCCCCCTTGCCCACCCCTGGCCGGGTTGCAGGTATCATGGCCAGGAACCCTATAAATTACATGCGTTGCCCCTGGAGGGCAGATGGGCTTGCAGTCCATGTGGTGGCCGCCGACCCCCTCTCGGTCATGGCCCCGGGTGTTTAAACGGTAAACCGTCCGATCATCTGTTTCAGGGTTCCCGCAAGGGTGGACAACCCCAGGGCGCTTTGTTTGAGCTGGGTGCTGCTGTTCTTCATGTCGTCGGTAGACTGATGCACTTCCAAGATGGAGGAGGTAATCTCTCCGGCCGACTGGGAGCTCTGGGTAACGTTATCTTTGGAATTTGTAATCCCCTGTGAAACCGTTGCAATGTTTTGGGCAATTTCCCTTGTGGCAATGGATTGTTCTTCTATGGCAGTTGCAATGGTTGTTGTTGTCTGACTGACTTCGACCACGATCTTTGAGATCTGCTCAATTTTCTCAACAGAAGAGTGGGTGGCGGATTGAACCTCCTCTATCTGTTGCTTGATGTCCAAAGTTGCAACAGCTGTCTGTTTTGCAAGCTCCTTTATTTCATTGGCAACAACGGCAAACCCCTTGCCCGCTTCCCCGGCCCGGGCAGCCTCAATGGTGGCATTCAAGGACAATAGATTTGTCTGTTCGGAAATGTCGGATATGGTTTCTGTAATTTTCCCGATGGCGGCGGCAACCTGCCCGAGCTTTGCCATTTGTTCTCTGGCAATTTTGGATTGATCAACCGCTTTATCGGAAATCATTTTTGCCTGTTCGGTATTTTTGGAAATTTCATTGATGGTGGCGGTCATCTCTTCAACTGCCGTTACAACGGAATGGATATTACTTGAGGAGGATTCCATGTTGCCGGCCACAGCCGCCATGTTGGAACTCATTTTTTCCGAAGCACCCGACACCTTGGTCGCCTTTTCCGCATTCAGACCGGCTGCACCCGACACCTGGTCCGACAGGGTTGTCAGGTCTGTTGCAGAGGTGGTAATCTGGTCAATACCGTTTTTTACTTCTTTGATCATATCTCTTAAACGGCTGTTCATGGTGTTCATGTTTTCAGCCATATATCCGAGTTCATCTTTATTTTTAATTACCAGGCTGTTTTGTAAATTTCCATTGGAAATTTCTTGTACAAAATTGACTGTCCGCTTTAACGGATAGGTAATGGACCGGACAATAAAATATGTCAGAACTGATATAAGGATTACCGCGACAGATCCGATGATAATGAATACCCTTCGGATCTTTATATCAAAATAATCGGCAATTTCACCCATGACCCCATCGAATGACTCCAGCAAACCAGGCATTTTGTCTTCTATTGAACGAATTTGTGCAAAGGCTTGTTTTTTTGCTTCTGTATCTTTTAGGTTGGCATATTGATCTATCGATACCATCCATTCAGATGTCAGTTGGTCTGTGTTGTCCGATGCAGTGAATAATTTTTCAGCCAACTCTGTTCCCATTAATGAATTGACAAGGGTTGCGGCCTTTTTCATGGCTTCAGGATCATTCGTCTTTTTGATTAATTTTTCAATTGCCTGATCAACCGAGTCTCCCTGTTTAAAAAACTGGTATAATTTTCCAATTGTAGAGCTAGTCGATTTTAGTTTAATAAAAAGCTCTTTTATTGCCTCATAATGTTTTTCGTCTCCGGTCTCTGCATATTTAGAAAATTCAAACGAAACCGTTTTTATTCTTATTTCATGATTCAAGGCCAATGCTTCGATTTTTCCGATATCTTTTATTTTTCCGAAAAAGAAAATGCTGACGAAAATTAAAAGTATAATGCTGACGACTGAAATAAGGCTGCTTATAAACAGTTTTTTCCCAATGGATATGTTCAATAAATTCATAACGATGTGTTCCTATGTTATTTTAGAAGCATTAAATATGAAAAATAAGTTGCTTATTATAAAAGAAAAAAGCACCATTTACAAGGACTATCCTTTAACCCCTTGCAGGGAGGTTACCAACAAGGATTGTACAAAAAGGTTCATTGGCAACTGCATGCTGATTTATGATCTGTGGGGCTGAAAAGAACATTTGACATCCGAATATCTTCTCAATATGGTTATGAAGTAGCGCAAGTCATATGCCCGGAACGTGAGTATCAAAATGAATCCAGACAGGAGAATCATGCAACAAGGGATGGAACCCAGGAATCTTTATCAATGATGAAGTTTAAAACATCCTCTATCCCCTTCTTGTGTCTGGTCCTTGCACTTACGCTGTTTTACACAAGACAATTTATTCCCCACAATCTGTCCTCCCCGGACGGGGTTTCTCTGTCCCAGGCGGAAGCGGATGTGATCACCCTTCATTATCACGAAAGGGCGCCATATTATATGACAGGTCCCCTAGGGGTTTATGGGCTGTGTGCCGATCCGGTCAAGCGGGCATTTGAACATGCGGGTATCCCGTTTCGATGGGAAAAAACACCGGCAAAACGACAGCTTGACATTCTGAGGGCCAACACCGCAAAAGACTGTCTGATCGGCTGGTTCAAGAATCCCCAACGCGAAAAAATTGCCAAGTATACCCATGCCATTTATCGGGACAAACCCACCATTGCTTTGGCACGGGCGGACAATCCTAAAATTGTATCCGGCAGATCCATAGAAGAGACGCTTGTTCGGGAAAATCTGATTCTGCTGAGGAAAACCGGCTATTCCTATGGCCCGTTTATTGATGCAAAAATTTCACACCTGAATCCCAGGCAGGAGATGACAAGTGCTGAAAATGTGGGGATGCTCAGGATGATTCATTCCGGGCGAGCGGATTATTTTTTCATTTCAGAGGAAGAAGCGACTGCCCTGACAGCCACGTCCGGACTTTTGGCCACAGACTTCAGCTATATACGATTTACCAATATACCCAAGGGCAATCACCGGTATCTGCTTTTTAGCCGGCAGGTGGAAGACGCGGTGATAGAAAAGCTCAACCTATCAATAGATGCGGTCTGCAAATGATAGCGCCCGGATCTGAAGGGCAAATGTGAAGAATAATCTGGGGTATCAGAGACGTATATCTATAACAGCAGTCGCCCTTCTGCTCATGTTCTGCTCTTTTGTGATCTTTTATGAACGCTATGCCCACCAGGCCGCACAGTCCCGTATCGACGAACACGGGCGCATTATCGCGGATGCGCTGTGGAACTCCAATCCCAAGGGGGCCTCGGAGTACCTGTCCCTTGCCTGCAAATCCCAAAACTATCAATACATTCGGGTAACGGATATTCAGGAGATTGTATTTCAAAAGGCCATGGGGGATCCCCCCGACTGGAGTGAGCGAGTTCTCATGGCGGTTCATCTTATCCCGGAATATCATCTGGCGTCAGCGGTTGTCCACGAAGGCAAGCCCATCGGTAAAATCGAGGCAATCTGGGAGTGTGATACCGTCTATGTGGAGGGGGGTGTCCTGTTCTCTCTGGTGATGCTGTATGCAATTTTCCAGCTGACATTTCATTTGTTCCATTCCAAAAAGCAACTTGAAGACAGGGTTTCTGAACGCACCACCCAATTATCGGCTTTAAATGCCTCGCTTCGGCTTGAAGTCGAAGAACACCGCCAGGCAAGGGAGGCCTTGTATAAAAGCGAAGAGATGTATCGCTTGATTGCTGATAATGTTGCGGATGTGATCTGGGGAATGGACATGACCTTTCAGTTTACCTATGTAAGTCCTTCGGTCCATAAGCAAAGGGGGTATACGGTGAAGGAGGCAATGGAGCAATCCCTTGATGATGTTATCCCCCCCGATGAACTCAAAAAAATTCTAATCTATTATGATGAAAAACTTGCACACATCCGGGCGGGGAACCCTGAAGCATGGGAGCCCACTATTTTTGAAATAGAACAATATTGTAAAGACAAAAGTTCCGTCTGGACCAGCAACCATGTTACCATCCTCAGGGGGGCGGACAATAAACCCGAAGGCCTCCTGGGGGTCACCCGTGATATTACCCTGCAAAAACGAGCCGAGCAAGAAAAAATCATAGCCGAACGCCATGCGGCTGAACAGGAAAAACATGCCCTGGTCGGTCAGATTGCCGGGAAGATCGCCCATGATTTTAATAATATTTTAAGCGTTATCATGGGCAACACGGAGCTTTCGATTTTAGACTGCAAGGATGCGGCGATTAAAAAGACACTGGAATTGATATATGGGCAAACGGTCCGGGGTAAAAATTTAACAAAGAACCTGGTTGCTTTTGCCAAAGACCAGGAACCCAAACAGGATTTTTTCCGGATAAATGAAAAAATAGACCTGGTGCTCAACCTGTTGAAAAAAGACCTGGACGGAATTGAGCTGAAAATGGAAAAGGGTGACGGCATGCCGGATCTGCTGGCAGATCCGGGAATGATCGAACATGCATTGGTAAATCTGATACAAAATGCAATTCATGCCCTGGGGATGGTTGAACACCCCCGAATAATGATCCGAACCTCCTTTTCCCAAGGAGAGATCTGCTTTGAAATTGAAGACAATGGGTGCGGCATTCCCAAAGAATATCTGGACCGTATTTATGACCCCTCTTTTACCCTGAAGGGAAGCCGGGATGTAACCCAATCCTATAAGCCCGATATAAAGGGAACCGGCTATGGAATGGCCAATATTAAAAAATACATCGAACAGCACAAGGGTATTATTCAGGTGGCCTCACAATTCGGGGCGGGCACAAAATTTACCATCTGTCTGCCGGTTATCGGAAAAGAACTGACCCGTGAAGAAAAGACCCATATTTTAAGATCCGCACACCAATCGGGAAAAAAGATTCTCCATGTGGAGGATGAACAGGCCATTTCCGATGTGCAATGCCGCATATTAACCCAGGAACCCTGTAACCACAAGGTGGATACCGCCCATACCGGGCAGGATGCCATGGCGCTGTTTGACCGGAATGCCTATGATTTTGTGAGTCTGGACTATGTTCTTCCCGGGGGCATTAACGGAATGGATGTCTACCATCATATCCGGCAAACCAATAAAACCATCCCCATATTGTTTGTTTCGGGAAATATTGAGTTTTTAGAGTCGATTAAAGAATTGAAACAACGAGATGCCCATATCGATCATCTGTCAAAGCCCTGTCAGAACAAAGAATATGTAAACCGCATCAATGGGTTGCTGGGAAAGCAGCCGGCGGCTCCGCCCGTCAGGTTTTGAAAATAGGGTTGACAAGTTCTTTGGCCCATACTAGATTCGTCCCATGACCACCCTGAATTTACATCATATCCTTAACCCCAGGTCTGTTGCCGTGATCGGTGCCAGCGAAAAAAAAGGCAGTGTGGGGGCTTCCATCATGACCAACCTTGTCTCGGCCGGGTTTAAGGGAAAGATCTTTCCGGTCAATCCCAAATACACAAGGGTGATGGGGATGCCTGCCTTGCCCAGCGCCCAGAATCTGGAGTCTGATGTGGACATGGCCGTGATTGCCGTTCCCATGGACAAGGTTCCCGATCTTGTAAGTGTCTGCAGTGAAAAAAAAATTTTGGGGGTTGTGGTAATCTCAGCCGGGCCGATCAGATCTGGCGATCAGGAGAACCCCATCTGGAATTCCATTCGGCAGACGGTTCAGGATACGGGAATTCGGGTTATCGGGCCTGATTCCGTGGGCCTTATCAATACACGGTCGGGCTTTAACGCAAGTTTCATGCACCAGCAGCCCCTGCCCGGTAAAATCGCCTTCGTATCCCAGAGTGGTGCTGTCTGCACCGCAGTTCTGGATCTGGCCATGCGGGAGAATGTGGGCTTTAGCCATTTTGTTAACCTCGGGTCCAAACTGGATGTGGATTTTGCCGACATGATCGACTACCTGGGTTCCCTGAACGAGGTGGAAAGTATTGTCATGTATGTGGAGTCCCTAAAAAATATCCGCAAATTCATGAGTGCTGCCCGGGCGGTTTCCAGGGTCAAGCCCATTATTGCCATGAAATCCGGTCGGACAGGATCCGGGTCCGATCCTGGTGAAGATGAAATATATGATGCCATATTCCAACGGGCCGGAATTTTAAGGGTGCATGGGTTTGATGCCCTTTTTGATTGCGCTAAATTTCTGGCCAAGCAGAAACGACCCAGGGGGTCACGCCTGGCAATTGTGTCCAACGCTGGAGGGATAGGGGTTATGGCCGTTGATGCCCTGGCAAATCTGGGTATAAAACCGGCAGATTTAACCCCTTCTACCATCACAGCCCTGGATGGCCTGCTGGGAGACCGATGGCGGCGAACCAACCCCATCGAAGTGCTGCAGGAAACCTCTCCTGAAAAGTATATTCAGGTGGTCAAAACCTGTATCCAGGCCTCTGAAATAGACGGGTTGCTGCTGTTGAGTTCTCCTGTGGGCACCTATGATTCCACTGCCCTTGCAAGGCCGTTGGTGGATCTTTTGAAAACAACGCCCTTTCCGGTCTTTACGGCATGGATGGGAGGGCTGAACTCTGACAAATCCCGGACCATTTTCAACCAGAACAAGATCATTGCCTATGAAACCCCGGAGCGGGCAGTCCAGGCCTTTGTGAATCTGTACCAATACGGCCGGAATATTGAGATGCTCCAGGAGATCCCGGACAAAACCGATAAACGGCTGAATATCCAGCGGCCGGCTGCCCTTAGGGCGGTTAAAAAGGCATTGGCCCAAAAAGAGCCTTGTGCTTTTCTTGCACGGGATCTGCTGGCCGCCTACGGGATTAAGGTGGACCCGACCAAAGCCCTGGCAACACCGGATTATGAATTGCAGATCTCCATGGAGAACCATCCGCTGTTCGGGCCGGTGTTACGGTTTGGAATGGGGGGGAGCATGACCCAAGTGGTCCGGGACACAGCCCTGGCCCTGCCGCCTCTGAATCGGATACTGGCGGCCAGGGCTTTGGAAGCCACACGAATATCCATGGTTTTTCAGGGATATAAACAGATCCAGGCCCTTGATACGTCCGTGCTGGAAGAGATGCTCATCCTCATCAGTCGATTGGTTACCGATTTTCCCGGCATCAGGCGCCTGGAGTTAAATCCCATTCAGGTTCACAAAGGCCGGGTGACGGTGACCCATGCCCGGGCCGTGGTGGAAAAAACCCGGATCCGGTCTGCAGGGCACCTGGTTATCAGCCCCTATCCCTGGTGGCAGGAATCCGAGTTTGTCACCCGGGACAAGGAGAAGATTTTCATGCGGCCGGTGCGGCCGGGGGATGCAGATCAGATTATCGACTTTTTTTCCAACCTGTCTCCTGAAACCGTTTACCTGCGGTTTTTTTCTCCCATCAAGCGCATCTCAAAAACCATGCTTATCCGGTTGACCCAGATAGACTATGACCGGGAAATCGCCCTGGTCGCATTTGCCGGTTCGGATAAAAAAAAAATAATAGTGGGGGTGGCCCGGATTGTTTTTCATCCGGCCGGAGAAAAAGGTGAATTTGCCCTGGTCCTGGCCGACAACTGGCAAAGAAGGGGTGTTGGAACCATTTTGTTCAAACGGGCCCTGGTCTCTGCCAGAAAGTACGGTCTCAAACAGATTTCAGGCCCGGTTATTTCAACCAACACGGCCATGCTGGCCCTGGGTCAAAAGCTTGGGTTTGACGTGAAACGGGATGTGGAATCTTCTGAATATAAATTAGAAATAAACCTTAAAGACCTGAAATAATGAGAATCATACATACCTCGGACTGGCATCTGGGCCAGCATTTCATGGGAAAAAGCCGGGAATCCGAACACAGAGCTTTTCTGGACTGGTTGCTGGCCCTTATCTCCCGGTCCCGGGCAGACGCCCTGGTGGTGGCAGGGGATATCTTTGACACCGGCACCCCGCCCAGCTATGCAAGGGCCATGTACAATGATTTTATTGTTTCCCTTCAACAGACCGGGTGCGCCATGACCGTGATCCTGGGGGGAAATCATGATTCAGCCGCCACCCTCAACGAGGCCCGTGAGCTTCTGGCCTGTCTGAACACCCGGGTTGTCGGCAGTATCACAAAGGTTCCCCACGACCATGTCCTGGTGTTAAAGGACAGGGACGGCAGACCTGGTGCCATCCTCTGTGCCGTGCCCTTTATCCGTCCCAGGGACCTTGTCACAAGCTTTGCCGACCAGTCGGGCCAGGACAAGAAACAGGCCCTGGTTGAGGCGATTGCATTGTTTTACGATCAGGTCTTTTCTGCTGCCTGTGGGGTGCAGGAAACCCTGGGCGGCAAATTGCCCATCATTGCCACAGGCCATTTGACCATGGTGGGGGGCAGCACTTCTGAATCGGTGAGAGAGATTTATATCGGGTCTCTGGAAGCATTTCCGGCTGCCAAATTTCCTTTGGCCGATTATATTGCCCTGGGCCATCTCCATCAAGGCCAGCGCGTGAAAGGCGCGGACCATATCCGGTATTCAGGCTCCCCCATCCCCTTGAGCTTTGATGAGGCCAAACAGGAAAAACAGGTCCTCCAGGTGGACTTTGCCCAAGAAGGCTTAATGGAAATTTGCGCCATCCCCATACCCTGTTTCAGGACACTTGCCTGTGTCCAGGGGGATCTGGAGCAGATCGAGCAGGCCATCAACGAACTTGCGGTTCCAACAGGGAAAAGATCCTTGTGGCTGGAGGCTGTGGTGGCAACCGACGATTATCTGACCGATCTTGTGACCCGGGTCCAGACCATGATAGACGGCCAGAACACGCCCATTGAGCTGTTGCGCATCCGCAGGAAACCCAAGGCCCATGAATCGGGCCTGACCCTGGCATCAAAGGAAAAGCTGGAGGAACTCAAACCCCATGAGGTGTTTTTGCGGCGCCTGGCCAAAGAAGAGATGGATGACCACCAAAAGGACCAGTTAATGGACTTGTTCAAAGAGATCCTGTCCCAGGTTGAACAGGGGGGGATGCCGTGAAGATTTTAAGCCTTAGGTTTAAGAACATCAATTCCCTGAAAGGGGAATGGAAAATTGATTTCACCTCCCCGGAATTTGCAGACCAGGGCCTTTTTGCCATTACCGGCCCCACCGGTGCCGGCAAGACCTCTATTCTGGACGCCATCTGCCTGGCCCTTTACCACCAGACGCCTCGGCTGTCCGTGTCTTCGGGCAGCAACGAGATCATGACCCGCCACACAGGGGACTGTCTGGCAGAGGTGGAATTTTCCGTACACAACAAACCCTACCGGGCATTCTGGTCCCAGCGCAGGGCGTATAACCGGCCGGATGGAAAACTGGGAAGCCCCCAGGTTGAGCTGGCAGACGGATCCGGCACCATTATCTCAAGCCAGATCGCAGACAAACTCAAACAGATCAAAAGTATTACCGGACTTGATTTCGGCCGGTTCACCAAGTCAATCCTCCTTGCCCAGGGCGGGTTTGCAGCTTTTTTAAATGCCAATGCCAATGAGCGGGCCGAATTATTGGAAGAGTTGACCGGCACTGAAGTTTACGGGGAGATTTCCCGGCAGACCTACCAGCGCATGCTGGATGAGAAAAACCCCCTGGATCTGCTGTTGGCAAAGGCGGATGTGGTGGAATTTTTGGATGAGGCTGCAGCCCAGGCGCTTTCCCGGGAATTTGCAGCCCTTGAGATCCGGGAAAAAGAATGCGTAACCCAGGGCCAGGCTTTGGTACAGCAGCAGCAATGGCTGGTGAGGAAAGCCGCTCTGGAACAAGAACGCCTCGGGGCAGGTGCTGCCATTGAAAAAGCCCTGGCAGAAAGGGAAAAAAACCAGGATAAACTGGACCTCCTGGCGGCCTGCCTGCCGGCTCTGGAGATCAAGCCGGTCTTTGATGCCATTGAACAGGCAGCACAGCAAACCAAAGACCGGACCTGTAACCTTGAACGGCTCACGGCAGACCTTGTTCCCCAAAAAGCGCTTCTGGCCGCAACAGAAGAAAAAGAAAAGAACAGCCAGAAAACCCTCCAGGCATTAAAAATAGAGATTCACAAGACAGAGACGCTTATCACCGAGAAAGTGCTGCCCCTGGACAATCTGATCCTGGGCCACAAAGAACAGGCCGTGGTTCTGGAAAAGCAGCAGGCAGAACTTGCCGGCCGTTTGGAAGCAATCAACACCCAATCACAGGCCCAGACAGACCTGCAAAAACAGGCCCTGGCTGCCCTGGAAACATCACTGGCCTATCTGGCAGATCATAAAACCCATGAATTTCTTGGAGAAGGTCTTCCCGTGATTGAGGCGCTGTTTGACCAGCGGACTGTCCTGGCAAAGCGCCTGGCCGCACTGGGGGTCAAGGACCAGGAAAACCAGGCCCGGATACTTGCTGCAAAACATCAGGCAGCCACATTTGTTCGAACAAGGGAAGACCTTCAGGCTAAAAAGAAGAACCTGACAGACCAGCTGGAAGCGTTGGCCCTGGAAACAGCCGCCACCCTGGGAGATGACACCCGGGCAAACCGGCAGGATGAATATGAACGCATGGTGGATGCCATTCCTTTGCAGGCGAAGCTCATGGAGATCTCCCAGCAATTTGAAACAACACGGTCCCATAAGGCTGAACTTGAAACTGCATCAAAAAAGGATGCCATTTCCCTGGACACACAAAGCCGAACGCTTGCTGAACTGTCCGTGGCACGGGACAGGGCCAAAGAGCAGGTGGCAGACCTGGATACCCTCCTGACCCAGGAAGAGAAAATTGTAAGTCTCGCCCGGCACAGGGACCGGCTGGCAAAGGGAGATCCGTGTCCCTTGTGCGGGGCCATGGAACACCCGGCCATAGAAACCTACAAAGGCCTGGATATTTCCGACACCCGGGCCAGGAAATCAAACCAGGAAAAAGAGCTGGCAGCGGTGACACAGGCCATGGAAAAGACCGGCCAGGACATGGCCCGCACCGAAACCCGGCTGGCTGCGGCCGGCCAGCAGATGGAACGCCTTGAAACTATTTTGGACACCTGCGGCCATTCCTGGGCAAATATTTGCCAACAACTGAACATTGCCCTGAAGCTTGCCCATGTAGAAGAGATTAAAACCTGGCTGAACAGGGAAGAAACCCGCACCCGAGACACCCGGGAACTGCTCGCCCGTCTGGACAAAATCAAGAACAGGACCCATTTGCTGGAAACCCAGCTGCAGCAGGTCCTGGAAACGGAAACAGAGACCTGCCATCTGATGGAGATGGGCAAAAAACAACAGGAAACCCTGGCCCACAAAGCGGCGGAGATGCATGCGGCCCGGGCAGAGCTCGCAGATGAAGTACGGTCGCTGGAAGAAAAGCTGGAAAAAAAGGTCATGGGCCTGGACAACCGCCTGCCGGAGTTGGACAGCCAGGCAGCCTGGCTTAGCCGGCATCAACACTTCTGGGATGCTTGGAAAAAGGCCCGGGACCAGAGACAGGACGCCCAAAAGCAACTGGATCGGATCAAAGGGGATATGGCGCTTCTTGAAAAGGAAAAAAGCCTGGTCCTGGCCCAAAAAACCGAGGTGGACGGTAAGTTTTCCCAGGGGCAAACCCTGGTTTCAGGGCTGGTGGACCAGCGCAGACAGATGTTTGGGGAGAAATCCATTCAACAGGAACGACGCCGGATGGCCCTGGACCTGGACCGGGCAGAGGCTTTGCTGGCAAAGGTGCAAACGGACAAGCATCTGGCCCTGAAAGGCGTGACCCAGGTCATGGGGGGCATTGCAGAGCTGGAAAAAACGCTTAAGGATCTGGTCTTGGCAGAAGAACAGGCCCAAACCAGGTGGGCTGTCGTTCTTGGGGAAAGCAGCTTCAAAGACCAGACCGCCTTCCAGGCCGCCTTGCTCAGACCCCAGGCCCGGAACGAACTTGTGTTGCTGAAAGAGGCCCTGGACAAGGCGGAAAACAGCGCTCTGGCCCTTGCGGAAAAAACAAAAAAAGAATTGGAAACCTTAACAGCTTCCCCTTTGACCCGATTGCCCCTGGAAAAAATCGTCCAGGACCTGGAAAAAAATCAGGCAGAATCCCAGACCGTTGGCAAGCGCCAGGGAGAGATTCTCCAGCGGATCCAGGATGACCGGGAAAAACGGGCGAGCCAGGCAGCGCTGTTTGAGCGCATTGATCTTCAAAAAAAGATTTATGACCAATGGGTGCGCCTGTCCAGCCTGATCGGGTCCAGGGACGGGGACAAATTCCGGCGCTTTGCCCAGGGACTGACCCTGGACCATCTGCTCTATCTTGCCAACAAGCGGCTGCGCCATCTCCATGGCCGGTACCTGCTGGCCCGGAAAACAGGGGAGGATTTGAGTCTTGAGGTGAAGGACACCTGGCAGGCCGATATTGTCCGGGATACCAAGACCCTGTCCGGCGGGGAAAGTTTCCTGGTGAGTCTGGCCCTGGCCCTGGCCTTATCGGATCTGGTTTCCAACCAGACCAGCATTGACTCCCTGTTTTTGGACGAAGGGTTCGGCTCCCTGGATACCCAGACTCTGGAGACGGCTCTGGACGCCCTGGACAATTTGAATTCTTCCGGAAAAATGATCGGGGTGATTTCCCATGTGGAGGCCATGAAAGAGCGGATCGCCACCCAGATCGTTGTGGAAAAAAAGAGCGGCCTGGGGATCAGTCAACTGGATGCGCGATTCAGGGCCTGACCATGACGGGTATAAGGAGAGTCATCGGAAAATGAAGAAAGAACTGCCCGGTCAGAGCAGAGCCTGGATCATTGGGGCGGCATTGCTGGCATTGTTTCTGGGTGCCCTGGATGCCCTGGTCATGTCGGCGGCCATGCCCACCATCATTACGGAGTTGGGCGGGCTTTCCCTTTACGCCTGGGTGTATTCAGCCTATTTCCTTGCCAGGGCGGTTTCCCTGCCTGTGTTTGGAAAATTGTCTGATTTGTTTGCCACTAAACGCTTATTTTTGTTTTCCATCAGCCTGTTTATTATCGCATCTGTGGCAGCCGGGGCCTCCCCGTCCATGGGGTTTCTGGTTGCAGCACGGGTATTCCAGGGAATCGGGGCCGGCGGTATTTTTGCTCTGGTGTATGTGGTGCTGTCCGATGTTTCTCTGCCGGGCCAGCGGGCAAAGACCCTTTCCCTTGCCAGTTCTGTCTGGGGAATCTCCAGTGTTATCGGGCCGACCCTGGGCGGTTTTATCGTGACCTTTTTTTCCTGGCGATGGATTTTTCTCATGAATCTGCCCCTGGGCATCCTTTCCCTTGTGGGCATTTTTTATTTTTTCAGGGAGTTCAGGGAAAAACCAGGCCAGGTCCACCTGGACTGGGCCGGGGTCTTCTGCATGTCCGGGTTTATTCTGGGGCTTTTGATTCTGGTGATGGTGGGAGGGCGGGATCTTGCCTGGGATTCTGTACCGCTTATTTCCCTGGCTCTGGTAACCCTGGCACTGGGTGTCGGGTTCTTTTTTGCGGAAAAAAGGGCAAAGGATCCCATCCTGGATTTTAAATTTTTCAAATATCCCGGGTTTGCCCTTGGCAACACCATTGCCTTTTGCGCCAGTTTTTCCACTTTTGCCTTGTTTGCCTATGCCCCCTTGTTTCTCCAGGGTGCCCTGGCAAAGACCCCGCTCCAGGTGGGATATGCCATGCTTTCCCTGAGCTTTGGCTGGTCCCTGGGTTCCCTTTTTATCGGCCGGGTCATGCATTGGGTGGGTCAGAAACAAGCCACCCTGGCCGGGGTTTTGCTCATGGTGACAGGGTGCGGCATGACCCTCTGGTTTTCACGGGAGACATCCATGGCCCAGTGCTTTCTGGTCTTTCAGGTGGTGGGCTTTGGCATGGGATTTATCACCCTTTCCACCCTGCTCCTTGTCCAGGACAGCCTTGCCCCCCAGGACCTGGGGGTTGCCACCTCCTTTCACCAGTTTGCAAGAACCCTGGGCGGCACCATTGGGGTGGGTCTGTGCGGCGGCATTGTCACGGCCCGTCTTCTGAACCGTCTGGAAGCTGCGGGCAGCCTTCTGCCGCAAACCATTGTGGCCCAGTTACAGGAGAGTATGGAAAATCTGTTTCGGCCCGAGTTCCAGGCGCAGGTCCCGGAAGGGGCTGCTAAGATTCTCCAGGAGGCGGTTGCCGGCGGGGTGTATTCCGCCTTTGTCATCGTGTTTGCAGTGTCGCTTATCAGTTTGTGCCTTGTGGCGTTTCTGCCGGGCAAGGCCTCTGGAATGGAACCATAGACCGGCACAATCGGGCGGTTTTTTAATTCTGAAATTCGATTTGTTTTCTATCCCTATCTGATATACGATATTATATTTAAAAGGATCGGACAGATAGGCTTAATATGTGTGTGATACCAAATCTAAAACAAGTTGTACTGATTTGTGGGTTTTTGATGCCGTCACTTCTGGGATCAGTTGTTTTCGCACAGGCGGATGCTGGAAAAGCCCGCAGTGTTATCATTTCTGCCATTGCAAATGAGCAGACCCATGCGTTGGCCAAAGAGATCGTCCGTATTGCCTATGAAAGGATCGGAGTTGGGGTTGAATTTGATGATTTGCCGGCCCAGCGAGGCTTGGAATGGGCGAATTCCGGGCGAACAGACGGAGACCTGGCACGGATTGATGGAACGGATAAAAAATTTGTTAACCTGATTAAAATTTCAACGCCGGTTACCTCGTTTAAAGGGGTGGTCTTCACCAAAAATATTGAGAGAAATATTCTATCCTGGAAAGATCTGAACGGATTGAGCATTGGTATTATCGGTGGCATCCGTTATTCTGATATCGGCACAAAAGGATTGGATCGTGTTTTGGCAAGGGATATGCACCATTTGTTTAAATTGCTCGAAAAAGAGCATATTGATGTGGCGGTGGCCGTTCTGGATGCCGGGAAAATCGAGGTATATCAAAATCATGGGGGATCGAACATTCATACCATCGGCCAACCGCTTTTTGAAGCGCCCCTGTTTCATTTTGTCCATAAACGCAATAAAGACCTGGTCCCCCAGCTGGAGTCTGTATTGCAGAAAATGATGGAAACAGGGGAAATTGCATCCATTCGGGAAACAACAATGAACAAGGCCCTTTCCCAATGAAAACCAAGATGGGATATAGCCTGGTCATCGCCATGGTATTGTTCAGTTCCCTGATTACCCTTGTCACAACAGCCCTGCAGCTCTACGTCGATTACCGGGTTGATATAAAACGCGTCAACAATCATCAGGCCCTGATCCGGGAGAGTTATCTGAAAAGTATTACTGCCAGTGCCTGGTTGTATGATGAGCAGCAGATTAAAACACAGCTTGACGGCATAGCGAACCTGCCGGATATGGAGCATGTTTCCATCCATCTGGATGAAGGAGCGGATTGGTCTGTTGGATCCGTCGCATCAAAGCGCAACCAGACCCAGACGTTTCCATTGATATACACGCACAAGGGAGAGGATATCACCATCGGTAAATTGGCGGTGGTGTTCAGCCTGGATACTATTTATACACGCCTGCTTCGCAAAGCCGTTACCATTTTGGCGGGCAATGCGGTCAAGATATTTTTCGTATCCGGATTTACATTGCTGATATTTCAATATCTGCTCACCCGTCATCTGTATTCACTTTCCAATTGGCTGAGAAGTCTTGATCTCGGACGGTCATTTGAAAAATTTCATCTGGATCGACGGCCGGGAAAATCGAAAAAGACAGATGAATTGGATGAAGTCGTTGCGGCCATAAATGACATGCAGGACAAACTAAAAAACAATTTGAGCGCTTTAATTGAAAGTGAAAAAAAATATCGCGGAATATTTGAAAATGCCGTGGAAGGATTTTTCCAGAGTACTCCCCAGGGGCGGTTTATCAGCGTCAACCCGGCCTTTGCCAAGATGCTTGGGTACGACTCTCCCCAAGAGGTGGTTGATAAAATTTTTGATATTGCGTCCCAGTATTATGCAGACCCCAAAGATCGAGAGCTATATCGTCAGCTCCTCCAGACGTCCGGTAAAGTGGAAAATTTTGAGTTCAGGGCAAGGAGAAAGGACGGGTCTGAGATCTGGGTATCCAACAGCACCCGTGCCCATTTTGATCTGGAGGGAAAGATCCTCCGGTATGAGGGGTTTGTGCAGGATATCAGCGGGCGAAAGCAGGCAGCCGCTGAAAAAGAAAAACTGGAAGCCCAGCTTCGCCAGGCGCAGAAAATGGAGTCACTTGGAACCCTGGCAGGCGGCATTGCCCATGATTTTAACAATATCCTGTATCCGCTCATTGGATTTGCGGAAATGCTTCAAGAGGATCTTCCCCAGGATAGCCCTGAACAATCCAGTATTACGGAAGTTTTGAGCGCAGCATTCAGGGCAAAGGAGCTGGTCAAGCAGATTCTGGCATTCAGCCGGAAAGGAGATCTGGTACTTCAGCCGGTCAGGCTTCAATCCATACTTGAAGAGGCACTTAAATTGCTAACCTCTTCCCTCCCCAAAACAATCGATATCCAGACACAGATTAATGCGGATTGCGGTATGGTGGTTGCGGATGCCACCCAGATTCACCAGGTGATCATGAATCTGGTCACAAATGCCTATCACGCCATGCAGACATCCGGGGGAACGTTGACGGTGGTGCTTGAACAGACAACAGTGGACGCCGCCCCTTCCGGGACGGTTGATGTGCTTCCTGTCCCATATGCCTTTTTGAAAATCATGGATACCG
Organism: Desulfobacula sp.; assembly: GCA_013792075.1. Lineage (GTDB taxonomy): Bacteria > Desulfobacterota > Desulfobacteria > Desulfobacterales > Desulfobacteraceae > NBML01. The sequence goes on along the minus strand of VMSR01000275.1, from coordinate 13,058 downwards.
GAACAGGAATTCCCAAGGAGGAGATGGATAAAATATTTGACCCCTATTTTACCACAAAGGAGACGGGCAAGGGAACCGGTTTGGGGCTTTCAGTGGTCCAGGGAATCATAAAAAGCTGTAAAGGGGAGATCCGTATTTATTCTGAGGCGGGCAAGGGAACCCAGGTCCATGTGTACCTGCCGATACAAGAGAAAACCATAGCGCCCATGGTTCCTTCTGCCATTGAACCCATCCAGGTCGGTGCCGAAAGAATTCTTCTGGTGGATGATGAAGAGGCAATTGTCAAGATGGCGCAAAAGATGCTGGAACGATTGGGGTATCATGTGACATCCAGGACCCGGAGCATGGAGGCCCTTGAAGTGTTCAAGGCAGATCCGGATCAATTTGATGTCATCATTACCGATATGACCATGCCGGATATGACGGGCATCCAGCTTGCCAGGGAAATGAAAGTAATACGCGCCAATATCCCTGTTATTATCTGCACGGGTTTCAGTGATCAGATAAACAAAGAAAACAGCAGACAGATGGGAATTCAAGGCTATCTCTCAAAACCCGTTGTCCAAAGTGAACTTGCCAAAACGATCAGAGACGTTTTGGGATAGGCCCCATTGCCAATTATGTAATCCTACTCGCCCCCTCCCGTATTCATCAGCGATAATTTTTTTATTGACTTTTTATGTCAAACCAGTGACGGTGGTATTACCACCAGCCATAAAAAATTACAGGAGACCCCATGATCGAACCGATCCAGTCTGATAGTTTGCGGGATACATTTATCCAGAAATTTGAGAGCCTGATTTTCTCGGGATATTTTAAAATCGGGGAACGGCTGCCGCCGGAAAGGGACCTGGCCCGGCAGATGGGGGTGAGCCGGCCGGTGGTACATGAAGGCCTGGTAAATCTTGTCTCAAAAGGGCTTGTTACCATGACCCCCCGGCGAGGGTCTGTGATCAATGATTATCGGAAACAAGGGTCCCTCTTTGTCCTGACCGCCCTGTTTGAGTACGGCAATGGCCAGGTCTCGGAGAACCTGCTCAACAGCATGCTGGACATGCGCATGCTGTTTGAAGTTGAAAATGCCGGCCTTGCCGCCAGAAACAGAACCCAGGCCCAGATGGATCAATTCTACGAGATCCTTGACCAGGAGCGCCAGGCAGACCCTGAAAACCCGGCCCAGATGGCAGACCTTGATTTTGCGTTCCACCATCTGGTTTCCATTGCATCGGATAACCTGGTGTATCCGTTGCTGCTCAATTCCCTCAGGCAATTTTACACCAGCCTGACCCAAAAATTTTTTTCCAATGGTTCGGTGATTCCCTGGGTCCTGGAGCACCATGGAAAACTGGTGGGCGCCATTGGGGACCAACAGCCTGAAACGGCACGGCAATATATGGAAAAGATCGTTTTGCATGGTGAAAAAAATCTCAGAATAACCTTAGAAAAATAAAGGGGGCGTTCCATGGATCAAGGACAAGCAGTTGCAGGCAAGGAAACGAAAAATTCTCCCAGGGCCCAATGGCTCAGAGATTATTATTTTCTGGGGAACCAGCGGAAATGGAATAACGAATACACTGTCTGGTCCACAGGCACCCCCTGGGACCTGCAATACCACGAATTCACCTATTATATTGTCCCTGAAACCTATCTCATGTTCGATGTCATGCGGGGGGGATATGCCCAGGCTGCCAGGACGATTCCTGTGGACACGGATTTTTTTACCAAAAGCATCGCTGAAAGGCGGGCCGCATTTGTCAGGGAGGTCATGGTGAATCACCTGCCCCAGGAAATTTTACCCGGGGATCTTGTTGCCGGCGGCAGATTCAATATCCTGACCTCCATGTGCCTGACAGAACCGGAACAGGCTGCCTATAACCGAAGAATCCTGGGGAAAAAAGGGGTGAGGGCCAGGGTGAAACGCTTTCACGACCATGGGTATGGAAACAGCGGCGCCACCAGCGGGCATCTCATACCCGGCCATGAAAAAGCCCTGAAGATCGGGTGGAAGGGGATCCATCAGGAGATTTTCGATTGTTATGGGGCCCTGGGAGAAACGGAAAAATCCGGTCCCAAAGGGGCCCAGCTTCGGGCCATGATGATCGCAAGCCATATGGCAAAAGACCTGGCCGAAAAATACAGCAGCTTGTGCCGGAAATTGCTGGAAACAGAAAAAGATCCTGCCCGAAGAAACGAATTGGACAAAATGTCCCAAATTTTGGCCCGGGTGCCCTGGGAGCCGGCCAAGGATTTCTGGGAAGCAATCCAGGCCCTGTGGCTCAATCACATGCTGGTCATGAGCGATGAGAATTATCCGGGCCCCGGGGTGTCTTTAGGCCGGATCGACCAATATCTGCTGCCCTATTGGGAAATATCAAAAGCAGCCGGCATGGATCGCAACTTTGCCAAGGAAATCTTAAAATGTTTCTGGATCCATTGCAATACGGCCTATGATGCCACCATTCGGTGCGGAAACCAGGGCATCACAGCAGGCTACGGCCAACTTATTACCCTTTCGGGCATGGGGCCGGACGGCCAGGACCTGACCAATGAACTGACCTATATGATGCTGGAAGTGATTGACGAGCTGTCTCCCATCCTGGAACCCAAGCCCAATGTGAGACTTCACAGGAACACCCCGGCAGCCTTGTATGATAGGTGTGTTGATATGATCAGCCGGGCGGACGGGGCCCCGTTTCTGCTGAACTTTGACGAGCGCTCAATGGCTGGAATGGTTCAGCAGGGGGAAAAGGGCAGCATCCCTTCTCTGATCAACAAAACCAATGCCCATGACTATGCGCCTGTGGGATGCCTGGAAAATACCATGCAGGGCAATGACCGGTCCGGAACCGTGGACAACAACCTTAACCTTTTAAAGGCTGTGGAGCTGGTTTTAACCCGGGGCAAAGATTTGAATCCCTATGTGGATCCCATGACCGGGGAAAAAGAAAAAATACAACAGGACGGACCGGACACTGGCGATCCTGAGGCTTTTCACTCTTTTGCGCAGTTTTGGGAGGCATTTCGGGTGCAGACCGCCTTTATCATTCAAAAATGCGCAGACCTCTACGAATTGTCCGAATCCCTGCGCAACGATTATTTTGCCACGCCCTATCTGTCCTGCCTGGTCACAGGGTGTATGGAAAAGGGTCGCGATGTCACCCAGGGAGGGGCCCAGATCAGCTTTACCACCCTGGAGGCCGTCACCTATGCCACCACAGTGGATTCCCTTCTGGCCATCCAATATCTGGTGTATGATGAACGCATTTGTTCTTTAGCAGAGCTGACCTGTGCCCTGAAGGCCAATTGGGAAGGGTATGAAATCCTCCAGGCCAAGGCAAAAAACCGGGCTCCCAAGTACGGCCGGGATGATGACGCGGCTGATGCTCTGGCCAGAAAGGTGATGCAGCTTTTTTGTGAAGAAACCTGGAAACACAAGACCCTTTCCACGGGCCGCCAGTTTCGGCCGGGTATGCTCAGCTGGAATTATTGGGCCGGGGACGGCCATGTCATGGCGGCCAGCCCTGACGGCAGACGACAGGGGCAATTTCTCTCCAATGCCATCTGCCCGTCCAACGGGGCAGATACCAAGGGTCCTACCGCCAATTCCAATTCCGTGGGCAAGGTGCTGGGGGGTAAAAAAGAGCAGAAAACAGGGGATTTTACCGAGTTTCTCAATGACCTTCCCAACGGGGCCAGCCACACCATTACCTTTAACCCTTCCATCTTAAAAGATTCAGCCCACAAGGATAAGTTTACCTCATTTTTAAAGGGGTATACTGAAAACGGGGGAACCGCCCTGCAGATCAATATGCTGGACCCGGAACTCTTGCTGGATGCCCAGAAGAACCCTGGGGACCACCGGCATCTTCTGGTGAGAATAACGGGGTATAATGCCTATTTTACCAGTATTGGAAAGGAATTGCAGGATGAAGTCATAAAAAGGATCAGCCATGGCGTGTTTTGATGACAGCCAGGATGTTTGCGGTATTGTCCTGGAAATCCAGAGAATGTCCACGGAAGACGGGCCGGGCCTGCGCACAACCGTGTTCCTTAAAGGATGCCCCCTGCAGTGTGGATGGTGCCACAACCCCGAAAGCATCGCCCCCCATCCCCAGGTGGTCTGGAACAAGGCAGGGTGCCTGGGGTGTGGGACCTGCATCCACACCTGCTCCCAAAAGGCCCTCACAGCTGGACCTTCCGGCATTGTTATTGACCGGGAACGCTGCAGGGGGTGCGGAGACTGCGCCAAAGAATGTCCCAGTCTTTCCATGGTTCTTTTGGGGGAAAAATGGCTTGCCCATGACCTGGTGACGGAGCTTGCCCGGGACCAGGCCTATTTTTCAACCTCTGGCGGGGGGGTCACCCTTTCCGGGGGTGAGGCAAGTTTTCAGCCGAAGTTTACCTGTCAGGTGTTAAAGGGATTAAAGGAAAAAGGCATTCATACGGCCCTGGATACCTGCGGCCATTGTTCTTTTAAGACCCTGGAACAATTGCTGCCCTACATTGATTTGATTCTCTTTGATATCAAGGAGATGGACGACAACCGCCATGAACGCTTCACCGGCGTTTCAAACCGAAAAATTCTGGAAAATTTAAAACAGGTGTCCAGGATACTCGGAAGCACCCAGCTTTGGATTCGAACGCCCATTATTCCCGGTGCCACGGACAGAAAAGAAAATATCCGCAGCATCGGAGAGTTCATTGCGACACAGCTTGCCGGCCATGTCGCCCAATGGGAGCTGTGCGCCTTTAACAATCTGGGCAAAGATAAATATACGCGATTGGGTCGCAACTGGGCCTATGAAAAAACGCTGTTGGTGGAAAAAGAGCAAATGGATGCTTTGGTTCAGGCGGCCCTGGAATCGGGTGTGGACAAACAAATCGTCTGCCAGAGCGGTGCGGTCAGATAACAAAAGACGCTAAGTCCCTATAATGAGGAGATCAGATGAAAACAAAATCACGGTTTAATGCCTTTGATATTCAGGAAACAGCCCCCCTTGAAAAAATCGGAATCTGTGCCACCCAGAACCTTGAGGGCCAGCCCCATATCACCTTTATTAATTCCCTCATGGCCTTAAATGAGACCACCATGACCCTGGGTCAGTTTATCCGGGGAAACAGCAAGTATTTCATGCAGAAAAACCCAAAGGTCGCATTTTTTATTCTGTCGGTGCGCACGAAAAAAACATGGACCGGTAAAATCGTGTGGACAAAGAAACGTGACCAGGGGGAAGAACTTGAAATGTACAAGGAAAAACCATTGCAGCGGTATAATGCCTATTTCCCCATCCACAGGGTCCACTATTTTGATCTGGTTGAAACAAGTCCTGCCACAGGGCTGCCGATTTTAAGTATGATCCGGTCCACCCTCATGACCCTGGCAGCAAGGGTTTTAATGAGACCTGAAAAATCCGGGCCTGAAAAATCCAAACCTGTATTAAAACCCTATGGGGAAAAGTTGTTCAAAAATCCGTTAACCCTGAAGTTTTTATCCTTTGTCGGCCAGGACGGGTTTCCCTGTCTTGTCCCCTTTGTCCAGTGCATGACCCTGGATTCCGGAAGAATTGTCTTTTATGCCAAGGCCCTTGGCCAGGCCCGGCATCAGATGAAGCCGGACATGGAAATAGCGGTATTCTGTTTAAAAACCACCCTGGAATCGGTGCTTGTGCGGGGAAAATTTGCAGGGTACAGCCACAGTGGCGGTATGAAAACAGGTCTCATTGATATTGACTGGGTATACAATTCCATGCCCCCCAATTCAGACCAGATTTATCCGGAAAAAAACTTGACCCCCATCACCTCCTTTGAGTAAAAGAAAAGAAGCTGTCTGGTTTTTGTCAGCCATAAACAAAATGTGTCTGAATGGAGAGGATCGGGATGAAACAAATAGATTTCATGGAAATAGGGGATATGAAGGTCGGCCATGCCCAGGATATGGATGCCGCCACCGGGTGCAGTGTCATCATCTGTGAAAACGGGGCTGTTGTGGGTGTGGATGTGAGGGGCGGCGCTCCCGGTACAAGGGAGACCGATCTGCTGGATCCAATGAACCTGGTGAGCCAGGCCCATGCCGTCCTGCTCAGCGGTGGAAGCGCATTCGGCCTGGATGCTGCCGCCGGTGTCATGGCCTATCTTGAGGAAAGAAATATCGGATTTGACGTCCAGGTGACAAAGGTTCCCATTGTGTGCGCCGCAGCATTGTTTGACCTGACCATTGGAGATCACAGGGTACGGCCGGACAAGGCAATGGGGTATCAGGCCTGTGTGAATGCCAGGAGTGACACGGTTGCCCAGGGCTCTGTCGGGGCAGGCACCGGGGCAACCGTGGGCAAGATTCTGGGGATGGACCGGGCCATGAAGGGCGGCATCGGAAGCTATGCCCTCCAGACCAAGGATTTGAAGGTGGGGGCCCTGGTGGCGGTCAACTGCCTGGGCGATGTCATTGATCCCCTTTCCGGGAAAAAACTTGCCGGCGTGCTCAATGGGGACAGGACAGGCTTTGGCGATACCGAAGAGATCATGATCAATTCCTGTTCAAGCCAGAAAGATCTGTTCAGCGGCAATACCACCCTGGGGGTGATTGCCACCAACGCGGCCCTGACAAAGGCCCAGGCGACCAAGCTTGCGTCCATGGCCCAGAATGGCTATGCCAGGACCATGCGGCCGGCCCATTCCATGTTTGACGGGGATACCATCTTTGCAATGTCTCTGGGAGAACTCGATGTCGAGCTGAGCGTGGTGGGGCTTCTGGCGGCCAGGGTGATGGAAAGGGCTGTGGTGCAAGCCATTAAAGCTGCCAGCTCCCTGTGCCAAATTCATTGCTGGGCAGACCGTAACAGCAATGCTCAATAAGCGGTTATACCAGAGGAATGTCATAAGAATAGCAGGATAAAGTATAGGGGTAAATTGCAGGGAGCCGTCATAAAGAATTGACCCACAACCGTTCCGGCCTGGTCACCTTGCCTGGCTCCGGCCTACCAACCATCCATAGGGAAATCACACAGAATTGTTCCTTCTAAAAAATGCAGGAAAACTTGGGAGGGTGTACCGATGCGCAAGATTCAAAATTATACAAAAAAGTATCGCTGTCTTGAAAATTGACTTAACAGAAATAATTCTTGAATAAACGTATCCGTTATGTAAACGATTCTTTACAGAAATCGTTCAATTGTTGCATTTGCAAAAGGCTTTTTAGATTTTCAACAGGATATCAAATTTTGATAATATTCAAATCCGGGTGTTATCCAGTTAGGATTTTTATGTTCTGGTTCATATTTTTTTTCAAACCATAAAAAGGATGAAGATTACACGGAACCACACATCATCTTGTCTTACCAGGACGCCGGGCGCGGGCTGGACAATCGTCCGCTTATATGTTACCGCTGAAGCTTTAGCAGCGCGGCCGCTCAACCTTCGTTGAGACGGACTCGCACAGCGAAAGCTACAGCGGCAATGAGGATGATAGCCCTTACCCCACTTTCCTCGGGCCTGTTAACAAGCTGCTGCACGTAGGCGAGCTTGTGAGCTTAACATTCAGCGTTTATCCATACCCAACTTGGCTACTCATATATAAAAATTAGCGTCGTCAAAATTCAGGCAGCGCCTCCTATTTATTTTCTGCTTGATTTAATTTAAAAGATGGGATAAGGAGTAATTTATTTTAGTGTTCTTTTTCTGTACGCCATCAGTTGGGCTGCTCATTACAGATATTCGACTCCATCACCTGCTCATATTTTTTTTCATTAATTTTTACGGAATTTTTGAATTTTCATTCAAACATCAAGAAAGGAGTAATCGAAATGTCACTTGAAAACGCAGCATCATACTTATACAAAATGAGAGACGATGCAGACTTCCGTTCTGCCATCCGCGAGGCTGCGGATGATGAAGCACGGTTGAAACTGGCCCATGAAGCCGGGCTGGTTTTCACACATGAAGAATTTGAAAAAACCATAGAGGAAATGAAGGCCAATAATACTCTTTCCATTGAAAACCTGGGCCATTATGAAGGTGGACTAAGGTCTTGTACTCCTCAATAGAGGGTGTGAATCGGTCATCAAAAATCCGGGATTCGATATTCTCTTCTACGATTCAGCGTAATCTTGAGGGAGTGCAAGTTGTCATCTTCATTTTATCATTGTTACAAAAATGAACTGGAAACCCGCATTCAAAAGCCATTACCGTCTTGAGGTTGCTCCAGATGGAGGGAGTACATACCTGTTGAGTGAAAATGAAACCCTCTTGATACGTGGCCATACTCTGGCCTGTGCAGCTCCTTACCTTGACGGTCGACATACGCTGGAAGAAATCGGTAAAAAATTAAGGTTTCTATCCTCTGAGTCATCTATTCGAGATGTATTGGCTGAATTAACAGAAAGAGGTTATCTCACGGAAACGCAAGGGGCGATTCCACCCGACTGGGCTGCATACTGGGATGCATACGGAGCTGATATATCAACAGTAAAACGGCGGTTAGAGCATGTCCACGTAGACGTATTATCTGTCGGGGATGTTGACGGGTCACCCCTGGTTTCCATGCTGAAATCTTTTGGCATGCAGGTAAATTCAAGTCCGAAGGTGGATTTTCAGATTGTGCTCACAGAAAATTACCTGAACCCTTTATTAAAAAAGAAGGATATGTTTGCTCGGGAAAGCCAAGTCCCCTGGTTGCTGTTAAAGCCTGTGGGGCAGACGCCGTGGATCGGGCCCTTTTTTTATCCCCAAGAAACCGGGTGTTGGCAATGCCTGAGACACAGGCTTGAATGCCGTCAACATCGGCTCAAAGCCATTTGCAGAGAACTCAATCAAAGCTTCCCCCCCCGGTTTCCCAATGCAGCTCTTCCTTCAACGCACTTAATGCTGTTGCCCATGGCAGTAACAGCAATCGTGAACCGAATTGTTCTAAACGACACCCCACTGAAGAATACGATATTAGAATTAGACAGCCGCACCTTTGTTCAGAATCGACATACGCTTCAACCTCTCCCCAATTGTCCGGTCTGTGGCAGCGGGCAACAGAGACCATTTGAAAAGCCAGCCTTACGATCCAGGCGTAAACAATTCACAGATGATGGCGGACACCGGGTGTGTAGTCCCGAAGAAACATGGACCCGATATAAGCACCATGTCAGTGATATCTGTGGTATTGTTGGCGGTCTAACCGTTCTCCTGAAAGAAAGTGCCGGTGGGCTTGTGGTATACGGAAGCGATTACGCATTATCAAAGAACTGCAACGATATTTGCCCCCTGAACAATATTAACCGGGCTCGCTGCTGCGGCAAGGGAAAAACACAGATACAGGCAAAAGTCAGTGCACTTGCAGAGGCAATTGAACGGTATTCCGGTCAATTCGGAGGTGACGAACGCTTTATAGTCGGTACCATGGACCAATTGGGAGCCAGTGCCATCCATCCCAACGCCATCATGTGTTTCAGTGACCATCAATATGCGACCCGGGATGAGTGGAACCGTCGTTTCGGAACCCCGCTCATACCAGAGCCCTTTGACCCATCTACCGTGATTCCATGGACACCGGTTTGGTCCATGACACACCGGGCAGTTCGCTACATTCCTACAGCCCTATGCTATTCAGGTAAAATTGATGGATTATCCTCTCGCTGTATGCGATATTCAGGGAATGGTGCTTCAGCAGGAAACGTATTGGAAGAAACGGTTCTTCAAGGATTTATGGAGGTTTTGGAGCGGGATTGCGCCGCTCTCTGGTGGTACAATCGACTGGTGCGCCCCGCTGTGGATCTTAACAGCTTTGGTGTTTCTTATTGGAAAGCACAATATGAATATTATCTGAGTATTGGACGGGAACTATGGGTTCTGGACATCAGATCTGACTTTGAAATACCGGCATTTGTTGCACTTTCGAGGAACCGGCACACTAAATATGACGAAATCATAGCCGGATTCGGGGCACATTTCTCTGCAGAACTTGCCATATCAAGAGCGTTAACCGAGATGAATCAAATGCTGTGGAATGTCCAGGCACTGAAGTCCGGACCCGAGACTTGGGTGGGATCGTTACTTCACCAGTGGCTCAGCTCTGCAATGCTGGAGGATTACCCCTTCCTTTCCCCTTCACCATCGCTATTACCACGAACAAAAAGAGAGTTCCCCTATTGCATGACAGACGACTTGCTCAACGATATAGAAATCTGTTCGGAAAAAGTGTCACACCAGAACCTTGAGTTATTGATACTCGACCAGTCACGTAAAGATACGAATATGGCGGTGGCCAAGGTATTTGTACCCGGCATGCTTGATTTTGAACCCCGGTTGGCTCATGGGCGGCTCTACGATACACCGATTAAAATGAACTGGCGGGACAGACCAATGAATGAAGCAGACATCAACCCAGAGGTATTTCCTTTTCAATAGCATTCAACAAGGCTAACGCCGGGATTGACCTTCAAAAGAACTGGGAGTTCATTAGAAGAGATGAAAACCAAGCAATGACAAACTAAATTCAAAATAATTATGAAAATTTGCCTTATAAACATGCCGCATGCAGATGTGTGGCGCCCTTCAGCCGCACTAGGGATCCTTCATGCAATTCTTAACCGGGACGGTATTAAGGTATCGAGCCTTCATGGAAATATTGTCTTTGCCGATCAAATAGGCATTGAACACTATAATATGATCCGGGCCATTAAACCATCCAATTTATTTGCCGACTGGATATTCTCCAAAGCGGCATTTCCGGAATTTCAACCGGAATGTGAACCATACTTGCACGGCGTATGGCGCAACAGTCGTCATGCAATTATGGGGAGTTCCAAAGCGCATAAACGCATGACTGAAGATTCATTTAAGCAATGTGCCCACCAGCTTCGAAGCGAGGCATCCAGGTTTATTCATGACTTCTGTCAACGTATTCTTACACTTGAGCCTCGTATAGTGGGTTGTACAACCACACATCAACAACAAGTTGCTTCCCTGGCGCTGCTCCGGAACCTGGCAGATCAGGATTTAGATATTATCACTATCCTAGGTGGTTTCAACTGCACCGCAGAAATGGGGGAATCCTTGCATAAAAGTCTCCCTTATATCGATTATGTTGTAACGGGGGAAGCGGATGACCTGATAACCCCATTAACTCACCTTATTTTAGAGGCGGGTCGTGATGCCGCTCCGGCGTCACTGCCGGAAGGTGTTATCGCACCATACCACCGCGAAAAAGGATATCCTGACAGGATTAACGCAGCCCTGCCAGGTATCTCAAAAACCTGGAAAGATAATCCTGTTCCTTTCTATGATTCATATTTTGAGGAATTGGGTGCATCATCTTTGCAGGACAAGATGGATCTCGTCCTGCCCATACAAACCTCCCGCGGTTGCTGGTGGGGCCACAAAAATCAATGCAGCTTCTGCGGATTCAATGGCTGCGCCATGCAGTTCCGCAGTAAGCCTGGCCAAAAAGTTTTTGATGAAATCGAAAGCCTAAAGCAACGGTACGGGATATCGCAATTCGCGGCAGTCGACAATATTATGGACATGCGTTACTTTAAAACGCTTGTACCCAAGCTCAGGGAGGCGGGCAGCCAGTGTTCAATATGGTTTTCTACGATAGCAAATTTGAGTAAAGCTCAGGTCAAAAAGTTGTGCGATTCAGGCATTGGTCCTGTAAACCCGGGTATTGAAAGCCTCAGTACGCCAATGCTAAAATTAATGAATAAAGCCTCCTCAGCATGGCAGAATATTCGATTACTCAAATGGTGTAAACGGTATAGTCTCCCGATCATCTGGAACCTGCTTTATGATATTCCGGAAGACAGGGATGAATGGTATCATGACATGGCCGACCTTATACCCCTGCTGAGACATCTGACACCTCCGGTCTCGTGTCACCCAATTATGTTTGTCAGATTCAGTTCCTATCTCCGTGATACCCATCGGCGCAGACTAAATCTTAAACCACATTCCTCCTATCAGTTTGTTCTACCGTTTCCGGAAGATGACCTCGAAGACTTGGTTTACTATTTTCACCCCAGGATTGGTCTGTCCCTCGAAAATTTCCCACTGAACAGAGAGGGTGTCCGGCGTACTCGGACCGCTATTGCAAATTGGCAGAAAGTGTCCAGCAATGATCCGCCACCACACCTTTCCATGACTGCCATCGGGGACAGACTCCTTATCAAAGACGGCCGCAGATCACAGATGGAGTTAACATCATTCGAGATCTCCGGAATAGATGCCCGGGTTTGCCTTGCCTGTGACGACGGAACCGGTTTGGATAATTTGCATCACAAATTCAACACGATTGCATCTACCAATGACATCGAGAACACGCTGAACCGGCTTGCCGAGCGAGAACTGATTGTATGTTTGGATGACCATGTAATTTCGCTTCCAATTATGGATAAGCCCCCGGAACAAATAGGACACTGACATGAGAGTCCACCTGGTTAATGCCGCTGTTCAATATCTTCTACCCAGGTTGGAGGACTTTCCTTGTAATGTTTTGCCATACGGATTTTGCGTTGTTGCCGCTACGCTAAAAAAACATGATATCAATGTTGATATCTTGGATTTAAACTATTACGACGGCATGGCGCAAATTGAATCCGTAGAAGAAGCAAACTTGTTCCTATACAATGATGTGCTGTCGCCTTCACTCGAGCGTATTCTCGTCCGGATAACTGCGGATATCCAGAACACGGTCGTGGGATTTTCCTGCCTTGGCTTTGATGCACTGAGACGGTCATTGATTCTTGCAAAATACATCAAGGAAAATAATGAGAAGCGCATCAACGTTTTTGGGGGTGCCGCTATTCATTCCAATGCTCAGGAATTGATGAATGACTTTCCATTTGTCGATTACATAATCATAAAGAACGGGGAACACGCATTTTGTGAATTAATTCACTGCCTAGCTCAAAAACGCGGTATAACTCATATACCCAATCTCGCTTTCAGAATGGATAACAGAATAATCATCAACCCCCTTTCCCCTTATGATCTTGATGATCAAACATGCCCGGACTACAGCTTTTACGAAACCCTGGACACCGATTTTTTTGCATTGGAATACATGACTTCCCAGGGAT
>VMSR01000243.1 GCA_013792075.1 Desulfobacula sp. | reverse complement strand
GACTTGCCTTTTATTGTCATTCCTTTTTTCAGAACAAGGTAGGTTTCCTTCAAAGATAATCTATTACCTTCTATTGCATTTGAATTGTAAGTCATATCAACTTCAAACTTTTCTTTTAAACTTTACCATCCGAATTATTATATCTCCACTTTTGCCGACGATTTTGCATGACATGTCCCTGACAGGTGACCAAGCCGGTTCCCTGTTTCTGATGTCGGCCTTGGGATATTTTATCACCCTTATATGCTCGGGATTTGTCTCAGAAAAATTATTGCATAAAAAAACCATCGGCCTGTCTGCAGTCATGACCGGTATTTTTTTTATCATCACCAGCTTCTGCAACAGCCTTGCCATGATGCGGATCGGCATATTTATTACCGGCATGGCTGCAGGCCTGTATCTGCCCAGTGGAATTGCCATGCTCACGGCTTCAATCAGCAAACAGAACTGGGGCAAGGCAATCGGGGTTCATGAGCTGGCACCCAATTTCAGTTTCCTGATTGCTCCCATTGTCTGTGAAGCCATGCTCCTGTGGATATCATGGCGCAGCGTCTTGATGGTGACCGGGCTAATGTCCATGATACTTGGCATTATTTTTTTAAAATTCAGCAAAGTAAAGGATTTCCCGGGGCAGTCTCCCAAATTTAATGTTCTTTTACAGCTGTTGTCTTCCCGCTCTTTTTGGATCATGATTCTGCTGTTCACGGCGGGGGTCACCGGTACAATGGGAATTTATGCCATGCTTCCCCTGTATCTTGTAAATGAGCACGGCATGTTACAGACCCAGGCCAATACACTGATTACCTTGTCTCGGATTATGACGTTGCCCATGCCCTTTGCCGTGGGATGGGTGTCTGACCGATATGGCATGAAAAAAACGCTGACCGGCGTGCTCATCTTAACTGGGATTTTTACTTTGAGCCTTGGATTACTTTCGGGAAGCGGGCTTCAGGTCGCTGTCTTTTTTCAGCCCCTTTTATCCGTCTGCTTTTTCCCTCCAGCATTTTCAGCCCTGTCCAATATTGGCGTCAAAGAAACCCGCAATGTTATGGTTTCGCTCACCATTCCGGCGGCATTTCTTATGGGCGGCGGAGCTGCCCCGACGCTGATAGGATTTCTCGCAGATAATGGATTCTTTGCCATGGGAGTTGTCGGCGCCGGCATTGCCATTTCAGCAGCAGCTCTGCTACCGTTTTTCTTAAAAATTGAAAAATGATACTCCCCCGAAGAATTGACACTAAATTCAGAACTCCTGACATTTGATGTCAGGAGTTCTGAATTTGAAGTTAAAACCTTTAATAACAAAAAGTGTTTAATATGGTATCAGTGACGAGGAAAATTAAAAATTGGGGCAAGAATTCCAAAGAGACACTTCCGGAGTATGGAACTGATCGTCAGTGAGCCCTAAACATGTAATTCTGAGATTTTAGGTAGGGCTAAAGTATTGATTTGGTATCCTTGATATTTCTGGCACCCAAATAGCCAAAACAAGGATACTGATACTTAACCCTTAAAATACCTCTATTGTCCATTCACTACAAATATTTTGAAAAATAGTTATCGATTTGATACATGGGAACCAGAAATCAAATCAATCAGCCTGTGGAAAAAAAAGGATGGAAAAAAAGTTGAAATATCGACTCATTACCGGTAAGGATGATTCAAATTTTTGTGAAAGAATATCTAAATTAATTGAAGAGGGTTATCAACTCTATGGTTCGCCGTCGAAAACATGAAATTAATTTATACGGATAGGCCAAACAAAAAAGATAGAAAATATCTTGATGACAAATTGATGGGATTCAATGGTGATATTATTAAAGGTTATTGTTTCAATAACTTCCTATACAAAATGATCGATGAATCAGGTTTAATCATTGCCGGGATAGATTGTATAATTGGGGGTGGATGGGTCGAAATAATCAGTTTGTGGGTGTCAAAAGATAATAGGAAAAAAAGAATTGGTGAGGGGTTATTGTTTGAAGCCGAAAGAACTGCAAAAAAGAAAGACTGCCATAGTGCATACCTTTACACCTACAGTTTTCAAGCTCCAGCATTTTATGAAAAACATGGATACAGCATTTTTGGTATTTTAGAGAATTATTATAAAAAACATTCCAAACTCTATATGAAGAAAAGGTTAGTTTGATTTAATTTCAATCCAGATTCCGGTGATGTATTCTTTTGGTATCCATGACAATTTCGGCCGCTGAATACTCCACCTTCGGATACTAATCATTGAGCGCAAAAAGATGTTCAACTTTGTGCTCACATCAAGGGAGGATCAGATATTCTTATGTGAGTTTCATTTAGGAATTATCACATTATCATCTTCATAAATTCCATCTTTAGCAGTTATATGGCACGCAGAACAGTTAGATAGAGAACCAATGGATTCACGTTTTAGAACATTCGGAGAGACTTCATGATGTTTTTTTATAATATATGGGATATCTGTAATTCTCAAAGGAACTTGGTTCCTCAAACTTCGCATAATTTTGACCGCCCGTTTTGCCGAGCTGTATTCTGCACTATTTGATTTTAAATAGTCTTCAATGATCTTTCTTGAATCGTCATCCAGTTCAATCATCTCTCCGAAATGATCATCAAGGGTTGCGAGTATTCGTATCCAGGAAGCTGAGGGTAATAATTCGGGCTGATATGCAAAATGGCAGGCACCGCATTCCTCTTTGTAGATCGGATTATTGACTTGTTTCAGGTAACTTTTATTATGATCATCATCTCTATGTTTTTCATTGTCGTTGTCATCATCATGGTCCAAGATCTTTTGATACCATTTCTTTTCTTTGTGGTCGTCGGCCACAGACAAAGGCAGAGCCCCGTTGAAAATGATAAGGATAAAAGCCAAAAACATGATGAATTTTGTCTTTTTGCTCATTTTTATCACCTCACTAATTTAGATACATGGTGTCTCTCAATTCTAAATTGTATAGAGCCGGTTGAGAGGACCCCATACAAATTCAGCGAAAGTGTCAAATTTCCAAATTAATTGTTAAACCAGGAGGTAGTACGTTTGCAAAACCCTACCAGCATAAGCATGACCGGGACTTCGATTAGAACGCCCACGACAGTTGCAAGCGCTGCACCCGAAGAAAGGCCGAACAGCATAACGGATGTGGCAATAGCCACTTCAAAATGATTGGATGCACCGATCATGGCAGCAGGAGCGGCATCTTCGTATTTCAGCTTCATTACTTTGGCGGCACCATAGCCAAGAGCGAAAATAAAAATTGTCTGGATAAAAAGTGGTATAGCAATCCATAAAATCGTCAGAGGGTTTGCTGTGATAACTTCACCCTTAAAACTGAATAACAGAACCAGGGTTAAAAGGAGAGCACCGATGGTAACTGGTGTCAGAACGCCCAGGAATTTTTCTTTGAACCAAGTTTTTCCTTTGGCATTTATAATCCATTTCCTGGAAAAAAAACCTGCAACAAGGGGAAGAGCCACATAAATGCCCACAGATAAAAATAATGCCTGCCACGGGATAGGAAGTTTGCCCACTCCAAGCAAAAAACCGCCTAATATACCGTATAAGACCAGCATGGTAAGGGAGTTGATAGCAACCATGACCAAGGTCAGGCCATCATTCCCTCGGGAAAGGTATCCCCAGACCAGGACCATGGCAGTACACGGTGCGATCCCTAAGAGAATGCAACCTGCAAAATAACTTCGCCATAAGGGGATCTGCAACATTTTAACGCCTTCTTGCAAAACAACGACCCCGGCACCATGCCGTGCATCCACAGGAAGATCAAGACCGAATGGCATTTTGACGAGGTCAATCGCATCAACTCCGATAAATGATTTGAATAAAAATCCAAGAAAAAATATTGAAATAGCGTACATGGTAAAAGGTTTGATGCACCAGTTGATAAAAAGGGTTAAGAATACAGGTTTTCCATTTTTACCGGCCTTTATAACTGAGGCAAAATCAATTTTTACCATAATGGGATACATCATGAAAAAAAGGCATACGGCAATAGGGATTGAAACGACCGGTGCACCACCTACATTGATCGACATGCCGTCAAGAGTTTTAGCTAAATTTGGAGCAACTTTGCCTAACAGTATGCCTCCAACGATACAAAGCCCGACCCAAACTGTCAGATAGCGCTCAAAGATGCTGGTCATTTTTCGATCATTTGCGGCAAGATCTCCTTGATTCATTTTTCTATATCTCCTTTTACTCTTTTAGATTGTCCGGCAAGCCTTTAACAAATAGTTTATTTCATTCTGAAACTCCTGTTTATTTTTTAGGGCAAGATGCTTCTCCCCGCTGTTTCCTGCAAAGTTCTTCACATGAGATAAGTGTAATCTGTTTTAACGCTTTCAAATCTTTTTCAACTTGATTTGAACCGTCAAGTTTCTGTTTCACCCATTTAAAAACAGGATTAAGTGAAAGATCTTCTGTGTTAATACGAAAATAAACCCAACGACCATTTTTTCGGCTTTTTAGTATACCCGCATTGACCATGAGGCTTAAATGACGGGAAGCTGTAGCACCTGCCACTTGTAAAAGCGCTGTGATTTGGCAGGCGCAAAGCTCTTCATAAGATTGTAGTGCACAAAAAGTTCTAAGCCTGTTTTTATCAGACAAAGACTTTAGTATTGAAACAAGATCATCCATAATCCCATTATTTCTATAATTAGCTAAACAACTAAATTTATATTTTAAATATTGAAACCCGTCAATACTTTTATGAAGGTTGGAATTATCTATCGTCAGGGTGAATTTTTAAGCACACTTGTTTAAAAACAATGAGGATCAAACCTTTAACAGATGTACCCATTGTTTTTATTTGGGTATTGCATTCGTTTTTTTTATCATGAACTATCCCCGGTTTTGAAAGTAAAATTGTGAATAGCTGCTTGAAAAATCAATAAAAACAAATGGTTCAAAGTTGCCGCCACGGCAGATTGAACCATCGTGCCTCAGCAGTGAAAAATCAAGCCAGAAAAGGCTCTTCAGATCTTGCATAAAGCCCATGGTTATGCTATTTAAGATCAGATTTGCCACCTTGTGCGCCCGTAGCTCAGCTGGATAGAGCGCTGGACTTCGAATCCATAGGTCGGGGGTTCGAATCCCTCCGGGCGCGCCACTCATATCAAGGGTTCTTGGGATAATTTCTTAAGAATCCTTTTTTTATCAGGGTAATTAATGATGGAATACATACTGGATATCATAAAAGAGTACCAGGGGGTGATGGCTGTTTTTTCGGTATTCTCCTTTGTTGTGTTTGTGTCCGGTATTGTATTGGTTCCCTGGATCGTGTGCAGGATGCCGGAAGATTATTTCATTGAACCGGTCCGGAAAAAACAAAGGCAGGGGTCGATATTGTTCCGGGTTGTGACAAATATCGCAAAAAATGCAGCCGGGGCTGGGTTGATCCTGCTGGGGTTTGTGCTGTTGTTCATACCGGGACAGGGGCTTATCACCATTTTTTTCGGCGTGATGCTCATGGATTTTCCTGGAAAGGAAAAAGCGGCGCAATGGCTTCTCGGCCTGGAAAAAGTGCAGGGCTCTTTGAATTGGATCCGAAGGAAAAACCGGGTGAGCCCTTTTCGGTTCAAGGGTTTCTGAGTGTTGTCCCCATTGTCTGGGGGCGGATGAAAAAAAAAGAATAAAATTTTTGTGTTAAAAATAACCCACAGAGTATACGATTTGGATGGCGGCTTATGGGCGGTCTTTTTTTAAGATTTAAGGGGGCATCTCCGGACAGGGATAGAAAATGGCAGGCACAGGGTTGAATCCAAAGGGCAGGGTCATTACGATTGCGGGGCTTGTTTGCGGTATGGTGTCGGCTGTTTTGTGGGCGGGTATTGTTTTTCTGGAAACAGACACTTGCAGAAAACTTCTCCTGGGGGTTGTCAATCAAGCGATTCCCGGCCATGTTTCCCTCGAAAAACTGGATGTTGATATGTTTGCCGGCCGGGTTTTGCTTGGGGGGATTCTTCTTGAGGGGCCCGACAAAAAAGAGCTGGTCCGTGCAGGGGAACTGGAAGTTCATCTGTCCTGGGCCCGGTTGTTTGCAGGAGAAGTATGTTTGCCATCGGTTCGTGTCGAGTCCTTTGGGGTGGATTTTCAGATACAAGAAGACGGGTCTGTGGATCTTGTGTCCGCTGTTGTGCCTGACAACCCGTCTCCACCGGAAACCCCATCCCATCCGCTTGGGTTCAATATCATTGTCACCGAGCTTGTTTTGAAAAAGGGAACCCTTGCATTCAAGATGCCTGGCAAAGACCTTGACCTCCGGGTCTCGGGTATGGATATCCTAGTATCAGATGTCGACCTGTTGAACACATCCGCCCGGTTTCTGGCAAAATTTGAGGCCGGGAATCTTACCTCCCGGGGACAATCCTTCCGGATAAAACCCTCCCGCATCCAGACAGATTTCAGGGATGGCGGGTTTTTTGATATCCTTGTACAGGCCGACACCAGCGAGCTTGACCTTACCCTCCAGGGCGGGATTGAGGATGCATTCGGCCAGCCTTTTCTGGATCTCCGTCTGGCATCCAACATCGGGCTGGAACCGGTAGCCGTGGCCGCAGGAATAAAGGAACCCTTTCCCAAGGGAAAGATCAAGGCCGACCTGGCTGTCAAGGGCAGGTTGGACAACCCGGATATGACGGCCGTTTTTTCAGGAGAAAAAATAAAATTTGAAGAAAAATTGTTCCGGGACGTCCTGATTCAATGGAAGATGAAAAATCGACGGATAACGGTGCTGCCGTCCCGGCTTTCTTCCGGTTTCGGCAATTTGTCCCTGGAAGGGGAGATAGACCTTGCCAATGCATTTGCCGATGGGTTCCAAAAGCCCTTTGACCTGGACCGGATCTCCTATGGCGGGAATGCCGCCATGGATGGGGTGCCCTTTTCAGCCCTGGTAAAAATGGGACCTGCAACCAGAGGCAGCCTGTCATCCCGGGTCAGGTTTGATGGCAAGGGGATGGATTTTGAAAAAATCCAGGCAGACCTGACGGCACAGATTCGTGCCACAAAACTTTGGTTTCCCGGGATGAAAGCGCCGGCGGACGCCGACCTCCAGGCAGAGATCGGGCTGGACAAAAAAATTGCACACATCCGCAACCTCCGCCTGACCGGGCCTGAAATGGTTCTGACCGGTCAGGGGCAGGTCGATATTCCTGCCATGGAAGTGGTGGGCAATCTTGATCTTGAAGCAGGGGACATGGGGGTGCTGGACGGGTTCGTCCCTGTGAAAACAAGGGGAAAATTGAAAGCCGCAGCAGCGGTTGACGGTCCTTTTGCCCGTCCATCCGTTTCCCTGTCCGCTGTTGCCACAAACCTGGAAATCAATGGGACCCTTTTGGGGGCGGTTGGTTTGGACGCCGACCTTGAAAAGGGCGGGCGGGTTCGCCTGGACAAGCTGTCCCTGGAAAACCGAAACTCTTTTTTCCAGGCCCGGGGATCAATGGACCTGTGGGAAAAGAACGGGAATTCGGACAAACCCCTTGTTCTGGCAAAGGATCCAAAGATTCAATTGTCAGTGGCCGGAAAAACTGTTTTTCTGGAAGATTTTTTTCCCGACATGACCGGCCGCATTTCCCTTGACGGGCATTTCAACGGACACCTTTCAAATCCCGGGGGTGTTCTGAATGTTACGGGCAGTACTTTAAAGCTTGAGAAACAGGAAATTGACGGTTTTTCCTTAAAGACACGTTTGCAGGACCGGACCGTGGAAATTGCCCAATTGGAGATACAGGTGCGCCCCGGTGCCGTGGTCAGTGCCACAGGTCAGACCCGCCCTTTGGATGAAACCTTTGATATGCGTGTGACGGCCCGGGATTTTGATCTGACCTGTGTGGATCTGTTGGGAAAAAGCGGAATGGACAGCGGCCGTCTGTCTCTGGACCTGACCGCCCGGGGCAGGTTTGATGATCCCGAGGTTAAGGGGGATATCCGTCTGAAAGAATTTGTGATTTCAAAGGAAAAACAAAAACCCATGGCCTTTGACGTTGAATTTGCAGACAGGCGCCTGGGGATAAAGGGAAATCTGGGACCGGACATGGAAGGAGAATATGATCTGGACACAAAGGTTTTTTCCCTGGCCCTGGACGCCCAGGACCTCAAGTTGTCTCCCTATTTTAAATTGTTGGGCAAGCCCGGGTTTACTGGTGCGGTTTCGGGTCAGGTCCGGGCAAAAGGACAGGCAGACCGGCTGGATCAGGTCCGGGCATCTGCCCGTTTTTCTAAGATCAAGGTTTTGCTTGAAAACAAGCCCTTCCTCTGGTCAGAAAGTGCAGACATATCCCTGGAAAACGGGCAATGGCGGCTTTTGCCCATCCGGATTGATCTGCTGGGAAAAAGCAGCCTCACGCTCAAGGGGAATGGGGATCTTGAAGGCGGACTTGATGTTGAGACCCGGGGAGATATCCCCCTGGAAATGATCACTTCTTTTTTGGGGAACATTGAATCGGCCACCGGCCGGATACAGGTGAACGCTTTTCTCAAGGGTTCCATTTCCGACCCCCTGATCCAGGGAGATCTTTCGTTCAAGCAATTGGGACTGTCGGTGAGCGGGCTGGAACAAAAATTCAAGAATATGGAAGGCCGCATTCAGGTCACCCCGGACAAAATCGAGATTCTGGCGTTTAAGGGGTATCTGGACCAGAGCCGATTTGACCTTGGCGGCAAGGTCAAAATGCTCCAATGGCGTGCCCGGACATTTGATTTCAAGCTGGACGCCCAACAGCTGACCCTGGATATCCCGGACTTGATGGAACTTCGTCTCAACTGCGGCCTGACGTTTTCCGGGACAGATCAGGTGTCCGAACTGGCCGGACAGATTGTACTGCTGGACGGCAAGTATACCAAAGATGTCGAACTGAACCTGGTTGATGCGGCCACCCGGCGAACCAGAAAAACAGCACCCCTTGGGGAAACGCCGCCTTCCGCGTTTTTACAAACCATTGGCCTGAACATTGATATTACCCGGCGGGAGCCGCTGCTGGTGGACAATAACCTGGCCTTTCTTGAGGTGAGTCCGGATCTGACGATCCAGGGGACGGCGGCCGCCCCGGTCCTGGCCGGTCGTGCCCAGGTGGATTCCGGGCGTATCCATTTCCAGCGGGTTGCGTTTGACGTAAAAAAAGGGGTAATTGATTTTGTAAATCCCTATAAAATAGAGCCCATCATCGACATTGAAGGGGAAATGGAAATTCGGGTCTGGACCATCACCATGGGCGTTTCGGGAACCCCGGACAATCTGGATATCCAGTTTTCCTCCAGCCCGCCGGAGCAGCACGGGGATATTCTTTCCCTCATCGCCTTTGGCAAGACCACCCGGGAGCTCCGGGCAGCAGAAGGGGGGGGGCGGTTTGCGCCGGAAGAGATTTTTGCCGGCATGGTGGCCGATTCCCTGCAGAAAAGATTAAAAGACGCCACCGGCCTGGATTATCTGGAGATCAATACCGAAGATAAGGAGGGCACTGGTTCTCCGGGTGTCAAGGTGACGGTCGGAACCGATTTGTCCCGGCAGATGAGTGTAAAATACGGGGCCGATGTGAGAAACGGGGAAACGGTTCAGCGGGTGACCACCTATTATAAGCTGCTTGAGCATCTTTTGATGAGCGGTTATCAGGATTCGGGAGGAAGATTTGGCGGTGAACTCAAATACCGGCTGGAATTCAGGTGAGCCGATGAAGTGTATGGAGAACAGCAGCGGGTCGAAAGTGTTTGAACGCCTTTTGATGTGTGTGGTCATCCTGGGTGTTGTTTTTGCCGGTCCGGTATGGGGTGCAAAGGGGGATGACCCGGGGGAAAAAATAGTAAAAATTGATATCCGGATACTTGAAACAGGAAAGGATGCCCGGTTCTGGGATTCTGTTGCCAGGGACCTGATCCAGGTCAGGTCCGGTGAGGTGTATGGTCTTGATCTGATAGCGCAGGCCATTGCCCGTCTTTCCGATTCAGCTGTTTTTCAGTCCATTCACGTGCCGGACCCCGTAAAGACCCTTCAGGGGGTTGAAATTGTATTTGAGCTGGTTCCCTACAGCCGGATCAAGGATATCCGGATTTTTGATGCCTTTCCCGTGTTTGACCGGGAGGTGATCAATGTGATGACCCTGTATCCCGGGGATGCCTATTCCAGTGAGCGTCTGGAAGAGCAGAAGATCCGGGTGATCACCCTGTTCCAGAAAAGGGGATTTATTGACCCCAAGGTTGATCTGTCCGCCCACAGGGAGGGGGCAGACGGAAATTATGTGGTATCTGTTCACATTGACAAGGGGGATTTTTTCAGGGTCAATCAAGTGGAAATACAGGGGAACGTGCATTTTTCTTCAGCCCGGTTGAAGCTTCGGACCCAAACCTGGAAATCTTCTCTCCTGTTTGGCAGCGCCAGACGATTTGTCCAGAAGAACCTGGATGAGGATGTTAAAAATTTTATTGCATTTTACCGGGAAAAAGGGTTTGCCGATGTGGGCGTAAGGGCAGAGGCCGTGAAAAACCTGAAGACAAAAGAAGTGAATGTCACCTTTCATATTAACGAAGGCCCCCGATACCGTATCGGCTTTGAGGGCAATGAAACATTTTGGGATTATACCCTGAACAAAGAGATGACCCTGTCCAGAGACGGCAATAAAAATAATTTTGCACTGGGGAAAAGCATTCGGAATCTGGAAGAAAAATATGCCCAGAAGGGGTACCCGGATGCAAAAATTCAGCCCCGGATAAAAGAGAAGACCCCATCCCAGCCCCTGGTGAAACAGGTGATTCTTGACATTGATGAAGGGTATCAATACCAGGTTTCCAAATTTGAAATCACGGGAAACCAGGCCATTTCACAAGATGAAATTCTCAAAAGCGTCCTGACCCGGGCAAAAAGTCCCGGGAAGAGCGGCATCTTTGTTCCCAAAACCCTTGATGAAGATATCAATGCTGTCCGGGCACTGTATCTGAGGGAAGGATTTACCCAAATCAGGGTGGACAAGCATGTCCGGGTTCTGGATGTTTTTGATCCGGGGCAGACAAAGACCAAACAGGTGGAGATCGATCTTGTTGTTGTGGAAGGCGTTCAGACAAAAGTGGGCTCGGTGCGGTTTGAAGGGTTGTCGGTCTTGTCCCGTGAAACGGCGCTGGGTCTGATTTCCCTGAAACCCGATGCGCCCTTTCGGGAGTATATGATTCAAAATGATGAAAACAGCCTCAAACAGAAAATTTCAGAACTGGGCTATCCCCATATCCGGGTGACCGGTAGCCAAAACATCGATTCCGGCACCGCTAAAATCGCCCTGACCTATGCCATTAACCAGGGACCCCATACAACGACCGGGCAGATTTATTATGTGGGAAATTTCAGGACAAAAGCCCATATTCTTGACAATGAAATGGAAGTATCGCCGGGTGACCCCCTTTCCCTTAAAAAATTGCTGGAGAGCCGAAGAAACATGATGGATATGAATGCCCTTGATTCGGTCGGATTCAGGAGCGTCGGCCTTGCCCAGGGTTCACAGGAGGTGGATATAATCGTTCAGGTTGAGGAGAAAAAGCCCTATTCTTTTGAAATGGGAACCGGGTATGACACCGAACGTCATTTGTATGTCAACTCAGGTGTGGGCGATCACAATTTTCTGGGTCGAAATTTGGATTTTCAACTGGAAGGAGAAGTCAGCCAGATCGGCTATAAGGCCAATGTGTCCCTGTTGGAACCGCGGTTTTTGTCCACCCGGATCGGGTCCACGAGTCGAATTTTCGGCGAAAACCAGGAAGAATTTAACAAGGATTTTGGAACCCGTATCTATGGGGTTTCCCAGAAGTTTTTCCAACAATTTTTTTCCAAAAAACTGTCTGTCAACCTGGGACTGATGTATGAAGCAAGGGAACAATACCAGACACAGGCCCAGGACCTGACTCTGGAGGAAATGGAAGACTACGACCCCCGGCATATTTTCACGGTGAGTCCGGGGCTTGTTTACAAGACCACAGATTCCTATGTCAAACCCCAGAAAGGCAGTATCTCCTCTTTGAATGTGGATATTGCAAAGGGAATCGATGATCATCTGGATGATTATATCAAATACCGCCTGGACACCCGGCATTACTATTCTTTGTTGGATCCCCTGGTTCTCGCCCTGAGGGGAAGATACGGGTTTATTGACGCCTATGGGGGCGCCAGCCGTGTGGCCGAGGACCAGTTGTTCTTTTTAGGCGGGACCTCCAGTGTCCGGGGATTTGGCGAAAATCTTCTGGAATATGACACATCCGGTCAGGCGCTGGGGGGAAGGGAGGTTATCCTGGGGAGCATTGAACTGCGGTATGACCTGGCGCTGGGTTTTGAACTTACTTCCTTTTACGATATCGGAGCCATCAGGAGGACCCAGAGCCAGGGCGGGTCCGATGGGTTCCGTGATTCTGTCGGCCTGGGACTCAGATATATGACACCCATTGGTCCCATTGGGTTTTTATATGGCTGGAAACTGGACCCCAGGCCCGAAGAAAGCGCCGGCAGTTTTCACTTTTCCATGGGGTATACATTCTAGGTATATCATTTTATTTTAGCAGCACTTAATTTTTTTTGCAGATAAAAAGTTGACATTAAATTTTAATCACGATACTTGTTTTTCATATTAAATTTAATTTATCTGCACAATGGGGTGTAGACAAATTATTAAAATAGACAAAGGCGTCTGTTCCGGTCTTATTCCCGGAAAGACGCCTTTTTGCGTTTTTTATGAGCGCTCTAATTTTTTTTAGGTGTTATGGACGATAATGTGAGAGGAGAGAAAAACCATGGAAATGAGATTTTCAAGCTCAAATGATGCACTGGGAACAAAAAATCGTGGAGATGCCTGTGAATCGAGTTTGTGCACATTGTGCCGGGCCGATTGCAAGGGAAAATGTGAAACCTGGCTGTCCAGCATGGTGGGCAGAAAACTATTGTATCCCAGAAGTTTCGGTCTGGTGACGGCCGGGGCCAACAATACCAGCCATGTCGGGGTATCCTACAATTCCCTGAGAATCCAGGGATATGCCTATGGGTCCCACGGTCTGACAGGAAATCTGACCTCCAGTGCAGATGATTGTATCTTCCCCAATGTCAGCCTGGAAACCCAGTTTGGCAAACGCCGGAAGACAAAAATTCGCATGCCCCTGATGACCGGAGCCCTCGGATCCACCTTTATTGCGGAAAAGTATTGGGATTCCTTTGCCATTGGCGGTGCCCTCATCGGGATCCCCGTTGTCATCGGAGAAAATGTGGTGGGCGTGGACAGAAACTCCCAGATTGCAGGCGGTGAAACCAAACAGGGCAAGATTAAAAGCGCACCGGAACTGGACCGCAGAATTAACACCTATTTGCGTTATTTTGACGGGTATGGCGCCATTATTGTCCAGCTCAATGTTGAGGATACAAGGAACGGGGTGGCCGAATATGTGGTGGACAAATACGGGGACAAGTGCATCATTGAACTCAAATGGGGACAGGGTGCCAAAAATATCGGCGGCGAAATCCAGGTCAGAAGCCTGGAGTATGCCATGTTCCTCAAGGACCGGGGATATGTGGTGGATCCAGACCCCTCCCTTCCCGAAGTGCAGCAGGGCTTTGAGCAGGGTGCTATCAAATCCTTTGCCCGGCACAGCCGTTTAGGGGGAACCCACCTGCCCACGGTTGCCCATGTCCAGGAAGATTTCATGAACAGTGTGGAATATCTCCGGGGAATCGGGTTTGAGAGGATCACATTGAAAACCGGTTCCTATGGCATGGAAGAACTGGCCATGGCCATTAAATTTGCCACGGATGCACAGCTGGATCTGCTGACCATTGACGGGTCCGGCGGCGGCACCGGCATGAGCCCCTGGAATATGATGCAAAGCTGGGGGGTTCCTTCCATCAACCTCCATTCAAAGGCCCATGAATATGCCAGCATCCTGTCTGCCAAGGGAAAACAGGTGGTGGATATGTCCTTTGCCGGCGGGTTTGCCCTGGAAGATCATGTCTTCAAGGGCCTTGCTCTGGGCGCTCCCTATACCAAGCTCATCTGCATGGGCCGGGGTATCATGATCCCGGGATTTCTGGGAGCGAATATTGAAGGGGCCATTTATCCGGAAAGAAGGGCTGAGGTGAACGGCAACTGGAATGAGCTTCCCAAGACAGTCCTCCAGGTCGGAAAAACAGCGGATGAAATTTTTGCCGGTTACCATAGCCTGGCCGATAAGATCGGCAAGGATGAGATGAAAAATATTCCCTACGGCGCCATTGGGTTTTATACCCTGGCCGACAAACTCGGATGCGGGCTGCAGCAGCTCATGGCCGGTGCCAGGAAGTTCTCCTTAAATCAGATCACCCGGCATGAAATTTTTTCCGGCAACCGGGAAACAGCCCAGGAAACGGGCATCCCCCATGTTACAGATGTAAACAACGAGAGTGCCAAGAAAATATTAAATTCCTAACCATTGAAACGAATGGATGCAAGGTCTTTTGGCCCAGGTCAAAGGACCTTGCTATTTTTGGGGGAGTGGCTTACCTGATTTTCAACCAGTGCAGCACGGCTTTTTCCCCGGAAAAACAGTGACAAGGAAACTGTCAACCGGGCCGTTCAGGTCCGGAGGCGTCAACTGGGTGATTTCAATGCTGTCTTTATCCAGGTCCTGGCACTTGATCCGGATGGCGTCCGATGCCGGGAAAATTGTTTTTTCACCGGCCATCGAGTTGACTTTTCTTGATGGGGCGTTAATTTCTGTGTATGTGTTGCGGGGTATTTTACTTAATCAGGCAAAGGAGATTTCTGTTATGACAGAGAAAAAAGAGAAAAAAGAGAAAAAAGACTATTGCGATGCCACGGATCAGCGGAAGATTGTGGAAAAAATGACCGATTGCGATAAATCATCCTCCACCGACAAAGATCTTACCGAATGCTATACCAAAATCATTGAAGAGGATGAAGGCTGTATGTCTTGATTTGTTCCGGCCAAAGGGGCGGGATATGGCAGACCACAGACAACTTGTTTGAAAAAAAGGAATACGCGAATGGACACACTCACTCCTGAGGCAAAGGCTTATTTGAACCAACTATATTCTATGACCCAGGGAGATCAAGAGGTCCAGGTGTCCATGTACGAGGTTGGAGAGGCCCTGGGTCTGGAAAAGGACGAAGCCGGGGTGCTGGCCCAGGACCTTTTTATCGGCGGCGATGCCGAATTGAAAACCCTTTCCGGCGGCATCGGCATTACCCGCCAGGGGCTTTTGGCCCTGGATATGAAAATTGATTATCAGGGGGATCAGACCCTGCAACTGGGGAAAGGGCCTGTTCTGGATGACCGGGGAAAAGAAGTTGTGGAAAAAATGCTTGGAGAAATACAGGCCTTTCTGGGGAGGGCCGGCACCCCCTATGGGAAATTGGAGGAAATGGTGATGGATATCAAAACCATTGAAATCCAAATGTTGTCGCCGAATCCCAAGACAGGTATCATCCGGGAAGTCTTCAAATCAATGGGATCAAATCTTTCCGGGGATGGGGATCTGAAAGGAAAACTGGATGCAGTGATTGCATCATAGACCCTTGTTTGGATCTAACCGGCTGATTTCAATGTATTGACACAAAATTCATCCCAATGTAAATTATTTCCCATAGCCTGCAAAATCAATGTGCAAAACAGGGGAGATAGGGATGTCAGAGGATAGAAAAGCATGGGAAAAAGAGCAGCGGGGGAACCGGATTATTGATATGGCCCAGGCCATATTTTTTAAAAACGGATATGAATTTACAACCATCATTGAGATCGCAAAGGCATCCGGGTATAACAAACGCTCCATTTATCTGTATTTTAAAGACAAGGAAGAGATTTTCCTGGCCGTGGTCCTCAGGGGGTTAACCCAATTGCACAAGGCTTTGGCCGAAGCTTCCAGAGACGAGAGCCTCCAGGGCCTTGGACGTGCATTCTTTGAATTTTCCCTGGAGCACCCGGACTATTTACGGCTGATCATGGTATATGAGGCAAATACCTGCGTGTACAATCCCGGAACACTGAAAGACATGGAACCGGGATCCTATAAATCTCTTTGTCAGCAAAAGACAGATGCCATCGCAGACCTGATCACCCGGCTCCTTGCACAGGGAATTGAAAAGAAAACCATTAAAACCTGTCTTGAACCGGCACAATTGATGCTCCTGCTCTGGGGCCAGGTCTTTGGCGTCATGCAGATCATCCTCATGCGGCAGCAGCATTTTAAGGAAACTTACAAGATCGGCTATGAAGACCTTTTTTCAGCCTTTATGGATATGACGGCCCTGGCATTGTCAGGTGCCAACCCGCCCAAAGCCCCTCCCCATGAGATACAAAAAGATGACCCATTGAAATAAATCAGCTTTTAAATTTTAAAAAAAGCCGGGCAATTTTTTCAACAAACCCCTTCTGCCCGGTATCTGATTTGGAAAAATCCAGGGCCTTGCCCGAGGGGCCGTACATCTCCCGCATCATTTTCAGCACATTTTTTTTGACCATTCCCCGGAAAGGGATCTTTGATACCATGCCATAGGTGGCAGCGCCTCCCTGCAGGGACAGCTTCGGATTGGACCTTACGTATTCAAGGGATTCTTTCAGATCGGCAAGGTATTGGGTCATGACTTGTCGGTGCAGGGGAGTGACCATGGCGTGGAGGCACTCGGGTTTTTGCTGGCGGTCAATGTGCCACCCTTTTTTTTCCATCTGATCCCCCAGGGCATAGATGTTGATGCGGTTTGAGGTAGAGCGATAGGCCACAAGGCTCATGTCGGGCCTGCCCACAACTTCAAGCCCTTCAATTGCCCCGATTCCCTGTATCAGTTGTTGGGTGGTCTCCATTATAATTTTTGCATTTTCCAGGTACCCGTCTTCTCCCATTGCCTGCATGGCTGCCCAGGCAGCGGCAATATTCCCCCCGGGCCTTGTGCCCAGAAGACCGGGAGATGCAAAAATACCCCCGGGCCATTCTGTGAACACAAACATCTGGTGTTCGAGAATGTCCATGTTGCGATACAAAATGGTAGAGGCACCCTTGGCGCTGAAACCATATTTATGGGTGTCTGCTGAAATGGAGGTGACGCCCTGGACCCTGAAATCAAATTTGGGAACCCGATACCCCAGACGTTCAACAAAAGGAAGCAGGTATCCGCCCACACAGGCATCCACATGGAGGGGAACCTTTTTCTCAAGGGCAATGGCCCCCAATTGTTCAATGGGGTCCACCACGCCGTGGGGGTACCCGGGGGCCGAGCCTAAAATCATCACCGTCCTTTTGTTGACAGCCTTTCTGACTTTGTCCGCATCCACCCTGTAGTCTTTGTCCAGGGGAACGTGAACGGCCTTGACATTGAAATACTGCGCCCCTTTTTCCCAGGCCACATGGGCGGATTCGGGAAGAATCATCTCAGGTTTTTTTATCCCTTTTTTCCGGGCCATGTCCCGGTAGGTTTTAACCGCCAACAGACAGCTTTCCGTTCCCCCGGAGGTCATGATGCCGGCCACTTCATCGTCTCCGTTCAACAGAGTGGCGGTCATGCGGACCACTTCTGTTTCAAAGCGTTTCAAGCTTTGAAACGCCATGGGATTGAGCCCGTTGGAAGAGGCATACATCTGGCCGGCCTCGTTTAGAAATTGTGCATAGGCTTCTCCCAGGTAGTAGACAAGGCTCCAGGTTTTTCCATTTTTATAATCCGGATCATTTTTTCCAAACTCTCTCATCTCTTCAAGAATTGCTTCTCTGTTGCGCCCTTTTTCAGGGATCACTATGTTGTTGTCCATGATTTTTGTATCCTTGATATTTTTTGGGGCAGGGCCCCAATCTTTTAAGCCGCTGCAGGATTGAACCCTGTTGTGGTAATATTAACCCAGTGATCTCACAATATAGGCCATGGTAATGCCAAGATAATTGCCGATGGCATATCCAATGATACCGGTTGTAAGCCCGGACAGAATAACCGCCTTATTTCGCAGCGCAGCAGCCACCACCGGTACAAAGGGCGGTGAGCAGATGGCGGAAGTGGAGGTGATGATAAAGGTATCTGTATCAATTTTAAATAGTTTGCAAAAAATTGCATGTAAAAATAAGGAACCGAATACTGAAAATCCCACATACATGAGGACGGGAGTGTTCAAATGGGTCAGCTGGGAAAAGCTGGACATGGAGCTGACAACCAGACAGAAAACCATGATGATATACATGCCCAGCTGGAATGTTTTTTCAATATTTCGGATTGCCGGAATAAAAGAACACCCGATCCCCATGGAGGTGATCAAAAGAATCGTCATCGAGGTGCCATAATCCCGGGGAAACAAGCTGCTGATTCCCACTGCCCCTCCCACGATCAGGGCGGAAAGAACCAGGGCGCCCGACAGCTTTATGAGGGTTGGGGTGTTTAACATCCCCTGGTAAGACTGGATTCCTTCCGAGTGCAGGTCATCGGCTTTGCCGGTCGTTTGCCCTGGTTTGTTCGGGATCTCAAACCGGGGAAGAAAACGGTTAAAGACGCGCTGGGCAATGGTGATAAAAAAGATGACACAAAAAAGAGAGATCACGATGTCATAGGTGTGGAATGTGATAAAAATGG
>VMSR01000074.1 GCA_013792075.1 Desulfobacula sp. | reverse complement strand
GGTCCACGCGAAGGTCCATATAATGGTCCAGGAATTCGCCATTCTGTTCCGGATCCAGAACTTCCAGCAATGCCGATGCCGGGTCCCCCTGGTAGGAGGCACCGATCTTGTCCACTTCATCCAGCATGATCACAGGATTTGCCACCTGGGTGTCTTTAAGGGCTTGAACCATTTTGCCGGGCAAGGCGCCCACATAGGTTCTCCTGTGGCCTTTGATTTCCGCTTCATCCCGCATGCCGCCCAAACTAAACCGATAGAACTTGCGGCCCAGGGCTTCGGCAATGGATTTTCCAATAGAAGTTTTCCCCACACCCGGAGGCCCCACAAAAAGAATAATGGAACCGGAGATATCTTTTTTATATACCCCTGCGGCAAAGAACTCTATAATCCGCTCTTTTACATCGGAAAGTCCGGCATGGTCCCGCTCGAGAATCTCTTCAGCCCGATTAATGTCAATATTGTCTTCGGAATAAATCCCCCAGGGAAAGGAGGTGATCCAGTCCAGATAGTTTCGCGTCACCCCGTATTCAGAGGAACCTGTCTCCAAAACGGATAATTTTTCAATCTCTTCGTCAAACCGTTTTGTCACATGCTCCGGCGGATGAAGCTTTTCAAATTTTGCCTTGAATTTATCCACATCTGACGTTTTATCGTCCTTTTGCATGCCCAGTTCTTTCTGGATGGCCTTGAGCTGCTCTTTTAAAAAGAACTTGCGTTTGTTATCATCCACCTGGGTATTCAGATCTTTCTGGATTTTGGTTTGGAGTTTGGCAATCTCGATCTCTTTCTGGAGCAGCATCAACACCTTTTTCATCCGTTCAATCACAGATTCTATCTCCAGGATTTCCTGGAGATCATCCCCGGATGCCGTGGTAATGCCGGCGGCAAAATCGGTGAGAGGAGAGGGCTGGTCCGGGCTGAAGCGGCCCAGATATTGTTTGAGTTCCTCTGAGTACAAGGGATTTAAGGACAAAAGCGTTTTAATGGAACTGATGATGGAAATGGCATAGGCCTTTAACTTATCTTCATCCTCTTCCATTTTTTCAAAATATTCCACCTGGACTGCAAAGGGCGGTTTGTCGGTAAAAAATTTTTTGATCTTAAACCGTTCAAGGCCCTGGGCGATGAACTGGATATGCCCCTCCACATCCGTTATGTTCATCATGCGGACCACACACCCGACCTTTGGAAAATCCTCCTTGTACACATATTTTCCCTTGACTTCACTTAAATAAGAAAGGCCCAGAAGACCCTTTGAATCCCTGGAGGCCTTTCTCAAAGTTTCTTCCCACCGTTTTTTGTTGACAATCAACGGCTGGACCTGGGCCGGCAAATGGGGGCGGCCTGTAATGGGAACCAGGTATAATATGTCGGGCTTAACGTTTTGCTGTACCAACCCGCTCTCTGTTTTTTCTTCTTCGTCATTGACTATTTCAGGCGTAATGGGCTCGTTCGTATCGGTCATATGTCACCTCAAAAATTAGAATTTGGATTATGGTCAAAAAAGCTTCGGGTGAACTTTAAAATTTCTCTTTATACTATAACGATCGTTTTCGTTCTGACAACCTAAAATTGCAAAATCCATACCATAAGAAAGCATTTTTATTTACTTCCAAAACGATATGGACCCTGCCTGACGCGTGATTTGTCTATTTTTTATGGATAATTTTAAAAGGCTGCCCCTGACCGCAATGACCTTCTTTTCCTTTGGTTGTGCAGCCGCCGCTGCAATTGCACCCCCCCTGCCCTTTATAGGTTTTAATAACACTTCTGATGCTAAAGATCAGGGCCCAGGCCACAATAATTCCCACAAGTATGGTATCCATTGTTTTTTCTCCCCTATCAAGACATGATCAACGAACCGATCTGATAGACTGCCACCGACAATCCAAAGGCCAGGGCTGTGTTGAAAATCACTGAGAACGCCGCCCACTTCCAGGAACCTGCTTCTTTTGCAATACAGACCACCGTGACAAAACAAGGGGCATAAAAAATTGTAAAGATGATCAGACTTACGGCGGTCAACGGACCCCAGCCCTCTGCTGTGGAAAGCCGTTCTGAAAGGGATCCGGTTTCTTCAGGATCTACTTGACCCAGAGAATAGGCTGTGCCCAGGGTTGAGACCACTACCTCTTTGGCGACAAATCCGCCGAGAAGGGCAATATTGGTCCGCCAGTCAAACCCGGCAAATTTTGAAACTCCCTCCAGGCCAACTCCCATACGGCCGGCAAAAGAATTTTTCAACCCTGCCTGGGCCTCTTGCATATCAATCTGGACAAGGCCCTGTTTCACGGACAGATCCCCGGGCGACAATGCCGCTGGTTCAGCGGTTTTGATTTCTTCCAGGGGTGTTGCCGTCATGCCCTGGGCAAGCTTGATTCTCTTCATTTCAAATACTTGCTTTTGGTCCAGATCAAGACCGGGAAAAGTCATCATTGCCCAGAGCAGAATAGAGATCCCAAGGATTACTGTCCCGGCCTTTTTCACATATTGCCAGGTTCTTTCCCATGTATGAATTAAAAGCCCTTTAAGGGTGGGCAGACGATAGGGGGGCAATTCCATTACAAAGGGGGTTGCCTCACCCCGGATAAGGGTGGACCGCAGCAGCCTTGCCACCAAAAGGGCCCCCACCCAGGAGACAAGGGTGATGGCAAGCATGGCCAGGGCCTTGTTTTCAGAAAAAAACGCAGCCACCAGCAGCACAAATACCGGCAGTTTGGCACCGCAGTTCATAAAGGGAACCGTTAAAAGCGTTGCCAGCCGTTCCTTGGGAGATTTCAGTGTTCTGGTTGCCATGACACCCGGAACCGCGCAGCCACCGGCAATTCCACCGGATACGATGAAGGCCATGACCGAACTGCCGTGGAGTCCGAATGTTCTGAACACCCGGTCCAGCATATACGCCATCCGGGCCAGGTATCCGGAATCTTCCAGAAAAGAAATCCCCAGGAACATGAACATGATCAGGGGAACAAATCCCAAAACCCCTCCCACACCATCAATAATACCGGAAATCACCAGGGATTTCAAAAGGCCGTCGGGCAGTGCCCCCTCTGCCACAGACCCAAGCCACCCAAAAAACGCTTCAAACCATCCCATGGGAATGGCACCATAGGTAAAGGTAAAATGATACAACCCCATGAGAATTGCCACCATGATCACAGGACCTGCAAACCTGTTTGTCACGAACTGGTCAATCCTGTCAGACTGCTGAAGGCGATTTGGGTCTTGGGCATAGGTCACCACATTCTGTTTGAGAATCGAATGGATGAACCCGTAACGCTGGTCTGCGATCATCCCCTCGGGGTGGGTACCCAAGGTTGCATCCAAATGGCGGGTCACCCGCTTGACCACGGACAGCAAACAAGCGTCAACCTCTGGGTTCTTCTTTTTTCCAAGCCCGATAATCTGCTGGTCATTTTCAAGATATTTTAAGGCCGTCCACCGGGCCGGATAAATCCCGGTTAAAAATTTGTCCGATCTAATAATACCTTCCATTTCATCCAGGGCCACATCAATGTCCATTCCATAGGAAATCTTCAAGGGCACCACCTCTTTATTTCCGGCAATTTGGGCGGCAATGGTTTCAAGCAGTTGTGTCTTGCCCTCACCGCTTCTGGCAATTGTAGGCACCACCGGCACATTTAGAAGCTGGGACAATCGGTCGATATCAATCCGGATACCCCTTTTTTGGGCCACATCCATCATATTTAAGGCCACACAAACCGGAATGCCCAGCTCCATGAACTGGACGGACAGGTATAGATTTCTTTCCAGGTTGGAGGCGTCCACAATGTTGACAATCATGGAAGGACTCTCATTCACCAGAAAATCCCTTGCCACCACTTCCTCCAGGGAATAGGCGCTCAAAGAATAGGTGCCGAGCAGGTCTACCACATTGAACTGACCGGCGCGGCTCGTGCAGATTCCCTGTTTTTTTTCAACGATTACCCCGGGATAATTTCCCACATGCTGCCGGGCACCGGTAAGTGTATTAAAAAGTGTTGTTTTACCGGAATTCGGATTCCCGGCCAATGCAATGGCAAGACTCATATCAATTCACCTCTACTAGAATATAATCGGCTTCGTTGTTGCGAAGCGTCAGTGTAAACCCCATGATCCGTAAGCAAACCGGATCTAACAAGGGGGCTTTCCCCTGGACCTTTATCTGCTTTCCCGGCACAAGTCCCATGTCCCGAATCCGTCGACCAAGCTCTCCTGTGCCTTTGACAGAAACGATGACGCCAGCCTGGTTCACCTGCATTTCCCTTAATTTTATTGTTGCCACTTTTGCTCCTCAAAATTGGGTGTGGTTAATTGTGTATTGCTTAGAATGAAAAGTTTTATATAACTAACTTTTAGCATTGTCAATAATATTTTGTGACTAAATAAAAAAATAATTATTTGACTTACTATATAACTGCGGTATAAGAATAACAGCCAAATCAAAAAGGGAGAATGGACAATGACCAATGAACTTTCCGAAAGCCTTGAAGACTATCTTGAAACCATACTGGCGCTTCAGACAAAAAACACCGTTGCCCGGTCAAAGGATATCGCCCAGAAAATGGACATTAAGCGCGGTTCTGTAACCGGGATGCTCAAAAAACTTGAGGCCCAGGGATTTATCAATTATGAACCCTACGGATATGTCACCCTGACGCCTTCCGGAGAAAAAATTGCCAAGGAAATTGAAAACCGCCATATTATGTTAAAGGATTTTTTGTTCCGGATTCTGGGCGTTGAAGAAACAATCGCCAATGACACAGCCTGCCGCATGGAACATGCCATGGACAGAAACACCTTTAAAAAATTCAAGCAATTTATCGCACTTGTTGACGCCTGTCCCCATCACGGAAAGGGATAGCTTCATAGGGCTTAAAGTTAGGCTTGACTTCTTTGCCCTTGACAAGCCAACCTTTTCTCTTTTATAACCTCTCAAAAAGTTAGCTGCGTCAAACTAAAGTTTGGCGCAATATTGCATCTTCTGCTTAAACACACACCATTGAGAGGTGAACTATCGTGAACAATTTTTCAAAATTTATGAATATCTGGGAAATAGAATCCCAATTCAAGTGCTCTGTTGTGGGAACCATGCTCTCCGTTGAACGGCACAAGCAGATTTTAAAAAAATGCGGATACGATGTAAGCCGCATGAAACCCTATGAATTTCATCAGCAACTCATGTCCAGACTCCATGAACAAAACAATGTATCTATCAAGGTCAACAATTTTATCCGGACCCAGGCCGTAAAACAGATGAAACGGATACAAAGCTTGGGAAAAAAACAGATCCAGACCCTGTGGGAAGAGCAATTGGAAAAAGGCCTTGCAGGTCCCCTGATGTATGCCATTATTGCCCACGAAGATACCGGCCCGGACCTGCTCCAGGAAATTTACGACCAGGTTCACATGCAGGCCCATGCCAATATGCAGGAAGTTTTCACAGCCCGGCAGCAGCTGTCCAGGATGGAAGATTCATTGGCAAGTGAAAAGAAAAAACTCGCAGCAAAAATCGGAGAGATCCGCATTTTGGTTGATGCCAAGAAGCAGGATGCCTGCCCCCAATACCAATTGTGTGCAAAACGGGTATTTATGATCGGCGGCATCACCAAAATGAAATCTTATTACAAGGATATCGTTGAAAATGCCGGCGGGAAATTCAAGTCTGTCTGCAGTGGGCCAGGCGCTTTTCATCCCCCAGGACCCTGGGGGCGTCAGTTCTTTGTGAACCGGATGGAAGCGGCCAGAACTACCACCAGGATGGAACCGATATTATGGGAAATGGCTCCCCAGATGGGGGTGAGCAGGCCTGCAGCGCCGGCAGCCACGGACACAAAATTGATGAAAAAACTGATACCGATGCTCATTTTAATGGTCGCGGCCATTCTGCGGCTCAGCCTGATAAGAAAAGGCAATTGGCCCAGATCATCGTTCATCAGTACAATGTCTGCTGTTTCAAGGGCCACGTCAGACCCGTTAAACCCCATGGCAATTCCGGTGTCAGAAGCTTTTAAGGCAGGTGCATCATTCACCCCGTCCCCCACATAGACAAGTTGTCCATTCTTGAAGGCTGCCAGGCGTTTCAACTTATCGGCCGGTTTCTGGCAGGCTGCCCAGGTTGTAATTCCCACCTGCTGTGCCACCTTGCTCACCGGTGCTTCCTGGTCACCGGAAATAAGGGCAATCTGTCTGATACCGGCATCCCGAATTGCCTGAACAGCGCTCTTGGCGGTGCTTCGTGGCAGATCTTCCATGCAGATGTATCCGACCGCTTGTCCCTCCACCTGCACCGCCACCGTGGTCACCCCCTGATCCGCAAATTTATCACAGCTTAGTATCTCAATATTTTTTGTCCCCACCCTGCCGCTTATCCCTTTTCCTGGGAAAGATTGGATATCGCTTGCATCGACCGCCAAGCAATCAAGGGCCTTTGCCTTTTCAACAATTGCCAGGGCCAGAGGATGCAGACTTTTTCTCTCAACGGCTGCTGCCAGGCTGAGAATCTGCTGTTCATCAAGATCACCACAGGAAATGGTTTTCACCACAAAGGGTTTCCCCCTGGTAATGGTGCCGGTCTTATCAAAACAAAAGACAGTTGCGCCGGCAATATTTTCAAGATATTGCCCGCCCTTCACCAGAATCCCGGCCTTGGCAGCCCTGCCGATGGCAGCAACGGTTGAAACCGGTCCTGCCAGAAGGAATGAACAGGGACAGCCCACAATGAGAACGGTAATCGCCCGGGTCATATCCCATGTCCCAAAGTAGGTTGCAAGGGCTGCCAGCAAAATCACCGGTGTAAACCATTTGGCATACTGATCCACAATCTTGGAACTCCTGGTCTTAGATTTTTCCGCTGCCTCCACCAGGCGGATAATCTTACCCATGGTGGCATCCGCCCCCACCTTGAGTGCGCAAATTCTTGCAAACCCATCCACACAGACCGTACCGGCATAGACCATCTGTTTTTCTTGCCTGCTGACAGGTATGGGTTCTCCGGTCATGGAGGATTCGTCAACCACAATAGTGCCGGTAAGGATCGACCCGTCCACGGCAATTACCTGGCCGGCCCTTATGGGCAAGACATCCCCTTTTTCAATATCAACCGCCAAAACACTGATCTCTTTGCCCTCCCTCTCAAGCAAGGCAGTTTTTGGGGTGATCTCGATGAGCTTCTGGATCGCCTGGCGTGCACTGTCACTCACGGCTTCCTCGATCAAGGCGCCAAAAACCATGATGCCCGAGACAATGGCAGCTTCCAGATAATTACCATTGATCACACAGGCAATTACCGCAATGCTGACCAGCTCATCCACATTCACCTGGCGGTCTACCACCCCTTTTACGGCATTGAAAATGATGGGAACCCCGTTGATCAAAATAGAGATCAGAAGCAGGACATCCATTAGGGAAAAATACGAAAACGCCACGGATCTGAGCAACAGGGCAATGGGAATCAGGGCAGAACCAGCCATTACGCGGTAAAAATCATCTGACTTGAAAATCTCCTGGTACACATTCAAATCTGCATATCTTCCGATCATAAACACCTCATTATTTAGTTTGACTATCAAATTATTTGAAGGTCAATATAAATGTTTCTATTTTGATAGTCAACCCGTTTGATGTTCAAAATATTTTTTTTATGTTTGTAACCCGCTTTCCGGTGTGATAATTTTACTCCCGGAAGCGGGCTGTAACCTGATTTTTTAAGAACCTGAGTCAAAAAATATTTGGGGTAAAATGGACATGGACATAAAACACTTGTCAAAAATCATTGTGGAATTTTATGAAAAACTTTCCTCCTGGGAAGAGTCCGTGGTCCGGGATAGCGGTTTAACAACAGCCCAGGCCCATACCATTGAAATTGTCGGTCATGAAGGTTCCATACAGATGAAAGACCTGGCGGAAAAAATCGGGGTTACCACAGGAACCCTGACCGTGGCCATTGACCGTTTGGAAAAAAAAGGCCTGCTCCTTCGCAAACCCCATGCGACGGATCGGCGTTCTTATTTGATCGAATTAACAAAAACAGGAGACGCTTATTTTAAGCGACACCATAATTTTCATATCAAAATGACCGAAGAAATTATTTCAGGCCTCACCCGGACGGAACAGACAGCCTTTGTCACTATCATTGAGAAAATTCTAAAACGAATATAACCCTTCTTGTCCTGAAAAGATTTTGATCTGTTTCATTTTCAGGTTGACACGGTTAAAAGTTTGGTATATCTAACATCGAAATATATGAATAACTTTTAACCTAACTGAAATCTTTTAGCCATAAAGAAACCCAAAAATGATGGATAGCCCAAGAGAGAATCAAAACAGGTCCCTTTGTTCCGAACCTCTTTTCCGAAACGACAAAAGATGCTGCTGCGGAAAGCTTCTGGCAAAGCAGACAGATGCGGCAATTGTGATCCGGTGCTCGCGCTGCAAACAGGAAATGGTGATCGAATTGTCCCGGATATCAAGAAGATACACCCCCATTTAAAAATGGATTCCCTGTATGGGGATCCGCCGTAAATCCTTATTAACACCGAGGCCAAAGATTAAACAGAGCCCAAACATTTCAATGAAAATGGTTGGGCTCTGTCCTTTTTATACACCCCACAAAAAAACGAACGGAGAAAAAAATGAAGACATTTAAAACCCTAAAAAAACTATCGTTTATCCTTTGGATAAGCCTTGCAGGAATTTCATCCGCTTTTTGCCAATCCCCACCAGACCTTGAGCAAAGGGTTTTGGCCCTTGAAGAAACAGCAGCGGTTAAAAAAACAGGCCTGGAGAAAATTTCTGACACGATTGGGCTGTCCGGTGCCATCGAGCTGGATTATTCCCTTGCAGACGATTCGGATGTTTCTGATAACACCCGTAATTCTTCCTTGTCCAGCCTGGACATCGGGACTGTGGAACTTGGATTGGAGGCCCTCCTCCATGAAACCATAACCGCCACCCTCCTCTTAAAGGGGGAGAATCTGGATACCGATACGAATATTTTCTGGGATGAAGCCTTTTTTACATTCCGGAAAAAAGACCTGCCCCTTTATTTTGTGGGAGGTAAAAGGGTCCAGCCTTTTGGTGCCTTTGAGAGTTGGTTCATCAATGATCCTGTCACCCAGGAGCTCTATGAAATCAACAAAACAGGTGCCACCATCGGATTTACAAGCGATCGAATGGCAAACCTGGATATTAACCTGACTGTCTACAAAGGGGAGACCCTTATAGAAAGGGTTACTGCAACAGACTTTGGATGGGAAAGAAACACCAGCGCCGGGCGTACGGCCACAGATGATGTATCCTCCATGATCATCAGCGCATCTGTTTCACCCCTGGAAAAAATGCGCCTTTCCGGTTATTACAATTCCGAACCCGGAGATTCAGACCGGAACACAACTTTGGGAGCTGCCTTTCACTGGGAAATATCAAATTTTATCATG
>VMSR01000072.1 GCA_013792075.1 Desulfobacula sp. | reverse complement strand
GTTTTTGTGCTGCTGTATGTCCCCTGTTTTGCCACGGTGATGACAATTTACAGGGAATCCTCTGCCAAATGGGCCTGGTTTAACGTGATTTATACAACTATGGTTGCATAGTCCATGTCTTTTTTGGTATACCAGGCGGGAATGATATTCCGCTGATGATAGAAATGGAGAATTTGTATGGAAGATCGTTTTTTTATGCGTCTGTTTAAATATATGCTGACTGTATCCATTGGGATGCTGATTTTAGCGGGTCCCAGCCTGGCTAATGAACGGATGGCCGTCAAAACTGAGGTTGCCAATCTGCGTTCGGGGCCGGGAGAAAAATATGAAGTGTTGTGGCAGGTTGAAAAATATCATCCGTTAGTGGTCGTTGAAAAAAAAGAAGACTGGTATAAAATAAAAGATTTTGAAGGGGACATGGCCTGGGTCCATAGTTCTCTTTTGGGAAAAATTGACGGGGTTATTACCATCAAGCCCGGATGTAATGTTCGGGACCAGCCGGAGACAACGGGTAAACTTTTGTTTACGGTTGAAAAGGGGGTGCCGTTCAAGGTGCTCAAGCACACCGGGAACTGGATACAGATTGAGCACGCAGACGGTGAAACCGGTTGGATTTATAACACCCTTGTGTGGTAACATAATAATTTTTTTAAGATGAAGGTGGGTGTATGGCAGACCATAGTGTATCGAACGAACGGAGAAAAGAACTCGAACAGATAGACCCTTTCCAGGAAAAAATGTTAAGCGTATTGACCCTGTTAACAACGAATAAAAAACAATTTTTGTTGATTGCCGGTGCAATCATTGGGGTTATTGTCGTTTTTTCAGGCATTATGTTCAGTTTTAAAAAATCGGAAAATACCGCATCAGACCTGGTTGCAAAGGCCGCCATCACCTATGCCCAGGCCAACGACCCGATAAAGGGGTTTGACGCGGTCAAGGATGATTTTGAAGCTGTTTTTGCCGATTATTCAAATACCAGTGCCGGAAGAATGGGCAAGGTCAAATTTGCAAAGATATGTTTTGATGCAGGCGAATACGACAGGGCCTTTGAATTGTACAAAGAGGCCTTGGAAATATTTAAAACCGGGGGCCTGAAAAATTTTCTCCTTTCTTGCCTGGGACATGTCTCCCAGGCAAGAAAGGATCTTGACCAGGCCAAGGCCTATTTTCTTCAGATTGAAAAAGATTCCTCCACTCTCTTAAAGGATGAGGCCCTTTTTGCACTGGCCGGTATATATGAAGCTGAAAATGATTACGAGTCGAGCCTGAAGATGTATGAAAAAATTGTCAGTGGCCCTGGGAAGTCCCTATACCGGGATATCGCTGAAAGCAGAATCAAGGGTGCCAAGTAGTCTTTGGATAAACCCAAACCAGGAATCAAAACTAAAAAAGGCTGCCATTGGCAGCCTTTTTTAGAAAAGGAAAAAAAGATGAAAAAACTAACTTTTGGTTAGCAAATATATCACTATGCAAATCCCCTGCCAATCCTTCGCTTTTTATCGTAAGTCTTTAAAATAACAATATTTTTTATTTTTTTTCAGTGTGTGGCCATGAAACATGGATCGCCCAATGGTCTCCGGTGACTCCCAAAAGTTCATTATTTTGAACTTGATCCGAGCGGTTTTACGAAGATGTTGTGCCAATCGCCAGAAAGGAGAGGCACTTGATAGGGGTTTACGATTTTGAATTTTCAGCGGTTATGTGTCTTTTGTTCAATTTTTAGTCCTGTCCCCCTTACTTGTCCAGATTGAATTTTTTGAGCTTCTGGTTCAATCCGCTTTTACCAATGCCCAGCATATCTGCCGCTTTTGTCTGGACATTTCCGGATAGTTTCATGGCCCGTTGAATCATCCTTTTCTCAACAGCAGCAAGGGTTTCCGACAGGCCGGCGCCTTCGGGAATCCCCTCCAGCCGGAGGGAAGTTCCCGAAGGTCGGCGGATGTTGGGAGGCAGGTCGGACGGGCAAATCAACGTATCGCTGGAAAGGATGACCGCGCGTTCGATGACATTTTCCAATTCCCTTACATTGCCCTTCCATTCGCAGTCACACAGGATCTGGGCAGCCTCCTTGTTGACCCCGGTCACCCGGCTGACAGTTCCAGGATCCTTGGTATATTTTTCGATAAAGTGATTGATCAGCAGGATGATATCTTCCTGGCGATCCCTTAAGGGGGGAATGGTTGCCTTTACCACATTGAGTCTGTAATAAAGGTCTTCCCTGAACTTTCCTTTTTTAACTTCCTCTTCAAGAATTTTATTGGTTGCTGCTACCAGACGAAAGTCCACGGGAATCTCCATGGTTCCTCCTACCCGCTCCACAGTGCGTTCCTGGAGGACCCGGAGAAGTTTAACCTGGAGGCCCATGGGAAGTTCTCCGATCTCATCCAGGAACAAGGTGCCTTTGTCCGCCAGTTCAAACCGGCCTTTTTTCATATTGGCGGCTCCGGTGAACGCGCCTTTTTCATGTCCG
Source organism: Desulfobacula sp. (assembly GCA_013792075.1). Taxonomy (GTDB): domain Bacteria; phylum Desulfobacterota; class Desulfobacteria; order Desulfobacterales; family Desulfobacteraceae; genus NBML01. Next base: position 79,392 of record VMSR01000072.1, on the reverse strand, counting down.
AACAATTCGCTTTCCAATAAGGATTCAGCAAAGGCGGAGCAATTGACAGCCACAAGGGACTTGTCCTTTCTCAAGCTGTTGTAGTGGATGGCTTTTGCAACAAGCTCCTTGCCCGTGCCGCTTTCTCCTTCGATGAGAAAAGACGCATTGGTGGGAGCTACTTTTTGGATGATGTCATACAATTCCTGCATGGGTTTGCTTTTGCCGATGATGCGATCAAATTGATATCGGGTGCGCATGGCATCCCTGAGAATATTGTTTTCTTCCACAATTTTGTACATGGAGAGGGCTTTGGCAATGTGGGCAATCAAGGCATCGTTTTCAAAGGGTTTGAGGATAAAGGTATATGCCCCCTTGTGCATGGCTTCAACGGCCCGTTCAACGCTCCCGAATGCGGTCATGATGATGACCGGCATATCTGGTTTGATCTCCTTGATTTTTTCAAGAAGGTCGATTCCGCTCATCCCCGGCATTTTCACGTCGGTAAGGACAAGGTCGATGAGCCGGGTGTTTAATATGTCCAAGGCTTCCATGCCGCTTGAGGCTGTGAAAGGGCAATAGCCTTCTTCCCGGAGAATCTCGCTGATAATCATCGGATAATGCTTCTCATCATCCACTATCAATATGTTTTCCATTCAGTATCGCTCCTAGGCCGGTAAGGCAATTTCAACGCAGGTCCCCAAGGGTTGCACATTGGAGATATGGATCTGGCCTTTGTGGGCTTCAATAATATTTTTGACGATTCCAAGGCCGAGACCGGTTCCTGTATCTTTGGTCGTGAAAAAAGGTGTCCATATTTTCTTTATCACATCTTCACTGATACCGGCACCATTATCTGTGAAACTGATATGCACCTGATCTGATTCAGACCAGGTGCATATGGTGATCACACCATTTTCTTTCAATGCCTGGAAGGAATTTAATAGAATGTTCAAAAAGGTTTGATAGAGCATGGCGGTATCGGCAAGGATCTCAGGCAGATTCCCCTGATAATTTTTAATAATTTGGATCTGGGCTTCTTCAATCTGGGATGCCAGAAAGGTGAGGTTTTTTTCAACCACATCCTCCAGGCTGCAGGGTCTTAAATCCGGGATCTTGGGTTTTGCAAAATCGAGAAAGTCCTTGATAATGTGGTCAAGGCGGGTGGATTCCTCCACAATGATATCGGGAATTCTGCTGGTTGGGTCCAGCTTGTCCATTTTTTTTCTCATCAATTGGGCGCTGCTTTTGATGATGCCCAACGGGTTTCTAATCTCATGGGAAACCCCGGCGGTCATTTCTCCAATGGCGGAAAGGTGTTCTGTCTGACGCAGTTTTTCTTCCAGTCTGAGTCTTTCTTCTGCCCGGTGCTCGATAATCTTTTCTCCTCGCTTTACGACAAACCTGAGAATGAGAAATAGGATGCCCATGATGATGGCGCAGGAAACCACAATCAGGCCCTGGAGTTTAAAAACCTTTTGGTAATCACCGGAGATATCCCTGATCACTTCAATAACGCCAAGAACCATCTGTTCTTCTGAACGGGAAAGCTGTACTTCCTGAATTAAAGGCGCAAAGGTGATGATTTTTGTCTCCTGTGGAAACCAGAACATCAGTTCAAGAAAACTGCCCTTCTGGATCAGTTTGGAGGTGGCCTGGTTTTTCATGGCCTTTTCATAGTGGACCCCCCCGGCGTTTTCCGTTCCCACACGACTTTCATCAAAACTGTATCCGATAATATTATCGGTGCCATAGATATTCACCATTTCAACATGAAAGCTGTGCAGGGTCGATTTGATGACAGCATCCAGCAGTTGGTGCTGGCTTTTTTCCCTCAACATAATCTCTCCATGCTGGTATACAACAGGTGCAATGAACCGTAAAAAGATCTGGTGGTTGAGGTTTTCAACCAAAAGGGAATTGTATTCTATGTTTTTTTCAAGGAGGATATTCCTGACCCAGTGGGCATTCAGGGCGGCGATGGCAATGGTGGCCACCAGCATGACGATCAGGCTTGCAAAAGTGAAGGCTTTGACCAATATAAAAGGACGTACGCTCTGGGCATCGGCTTCCGGTTGTGGGATTGTGTTCACATTGCTCCTTGATTTATGTATTTTTTTTCATAATTTCAATGTTTTTTGTTTGACAAATCTTTGTCAGTTTTGGTATTCATCTGTCACAGATGACGATTATACTTGACTTTAGAGTCATACCGTATCAAATTATAGTAATATTGCTACTAGATATCAATACAAAAAATCAATTGTATTGCATGCTGTCCAGAGGTATCTGGCTTGCCATATAAGGATAAGCGTATATGTTATTTAGGAAAATGGATCATCTTGTGGGTTTGGACATCGGCTCTTCTTTCATAAAAGTTGCTGAGATCGGGACCTCCAAAAAAGGGAATATCCTTAAAAATTTCGGTGTGGCCCAGGTTTCACCCGGGACCATTGTCGAAGGGCGGGTGGCAGATATGGACGGTCTTGCCAATACCATCCGCACTCTTTTTAAAACCCATAAAATCAAAGAAAAGAATGTGGCCATTTCAACGGGCGGGCATTCTGTGGTCATAAAAACAATCAACACGGCAAAGGTGCCTGAAAACGAACTCCAGGCAACCATCTATTCGGAAGCGGAACAATATATCCCCTACGACATTGATGACGTGAATATTGACTACCAGATTCTCGGGGAAAGTGATTTTTCACCGGATCAAATGAATGTACTGCTGGTGGCGGTGAAAAAAGACCTGGTGGCAGAGTATATTGATTTGATTACCCTGGCCGGCCTGACCCCCAAAATTATTGATGTCGACACCTTTGCACTGCAAAATATTTACGAAACCCTGCCCGGTGGCGACCCTGAACAAGTGATCCTCCTGGTGGATGTCGGAGCGTCAAAAACCTCTTTAAATATTCTCAAAGGGGCTATCTCCCTGATGATGCGGGATAATGTTTCCGGGACAAACCAGATTTTGGACGAGCTGTCAGATACCGTGGGAATCAGTATTGAGGCAGCGCAAAACATGCTTCTGGGTGGAAAAGCATCCCAAAAAGAGGCCACGGCCCTGGCAGAGATCAGTCGGAATACAGCAAATGCCTGGTGTTCCGAAATTTGTGATGTGGTGCATACCTTTCAGTCCAGCAGCAATGAGCTGAAGGTGGAAAAAATAATATTAAGCGGGGGCGGGGGATATGTGGAAGGCCTTTCCCAGAACCTTCAATCCGAACTGGATATAGAGGTTGTCGCCATTAATCCCTTCGACGGATTGATTTTGGATGCCAAGAAATTTCCCGCTTCATTTGTAGCCAAGGCCGGGCTCCAGGCACCCATTGCCCTGGGCCTTGCCTTGAGAAGGGTGGACGACAAATGATCCGAATCAATCTTTTGCCCTTTCGGCTTGCCAGAAAAAAAGAAAATATCCGTCGCCAGGTGTCGATATTTTTTCTGTCACTTGTGATGATAAGCCTTTTGTTGACCTGGTATACCCTGGGAATTGATAAAAAGATCGCTGAAACCCGTGCCCAGACGATTCAGGTTCAGGAACAGATTGCCCTGTACAAGGAAAAGGCGGACAGGGTAACGGAGATCAAAAAGAAATTACAGATTCTTGAAGATAAATTAAAAATCGTTTCTTCACTGGAAGAAATGCGTAAGGCCCAGTTGGTCCTGATGGACGAGGTGTCGGATAAAATTGTTCCTGAAAAGATGTGGATCGAAAGCCTGAAAGCCGATTCCACCCAGGTGACCCTTATGGGGGTTGCCTTTGACAATCCGACAATCGCAGATTTTATGAGAAATCTTGAAACATCCCCTCTTTTTTCCAATATTGATTTAAAACGATCAAAGGTTCAAAAGTTTAAAGACAATATTCTGCTCAAATCCTTTGAGCTGGTCTGCACCAAAAAAACGATGGTGCCGGAAAATGGTGACACAGGTAAAAAAGGACAATAATGGCCCCAGCTAAAGAGAAAACCAGACAAGAGGACATTAAGGAAAAAATTTCGCTCTTCTTTGCAAAGGTTGGCGGACTGAGCAAGGTTCAGAGACTGCTTATCTGTGTTTTGACAATCGCTGTTCTGGGCACAGCTTACTATTATTTCATATTTGTTCCAAAGAATGAGGTGTTAATCGCTGTAAGAGCGGAGCACAAAAGTCAGGTTGAGAAATTGGAAACCTTTAAGCAAAAAGCAAAAGCACTCAAAAAGTATGAAGCAAAAATGGCCCAGGTTCAGGAAAAATTTGATATCGCCATGAAAGCACTGCCTGAAAAAAAAGAATTGCCATCCCTTTTGAGGGGGGTTTCCAATGCCGGAACCAATGCAGGTCTGGTCTTTTTGCTCTTTCAGCCTGAGCCTGTTGCCGACAAAGAATTTTATAAAGAGATACCCCTTTCCATGAATGTTGAGGGGCGATATCATCAGATTGCGGATTTTTTCTTCCAGGTGGCTGGGTTAAACCGTATTGTAAATATCAAAGACATTTCCATGACTTCCGACAAAAAAGAGGCCGGACTGATTCAAATGAATTGCAGCGCAGTGACCTATATGTTTGCAGAGGCCAAAGAAGGAAATACAAGCGGGGAAACAAAGAAAAACAAGGGAAAGAAAAAAGGATAATCCTGACGAATATGGTGAAACTAGTTAAAACTTCAATTGTCATATTAATGGGTGCCGGGTTCATGTTCTTGTCCGGGTGTGAGCAACCGCCTGACCCAAAAGAGCTGAAGTCGGCACCGGTGATTGTTTCAGGTACTATTTTGCCGTTGTCTTCCGAAAGGGCCGGGAAAAAACCCGCACCACAGCCGGAAATGATGGCGCAGGCCCCAACGCATCCCCCCCTTTCCCCTCCAAAAACAGATTCCCCGGCAATACAGACCAATCCCGCCGGAACTGTGACAGAAGAACAGGCCAAAAAAGAGCTGAGTGTTGCAGTTGATACCTCCCGCAACCCGGATGCCGTTGAAACGGTTGTGGGATATAACCCGGCAGGGAAAATTGATCCGTTTTTACCCCTGCTTCAGGATAAAGAGCTTACAACTCCGGTTATTGATGAAAAGCCCAAGCGGATGCTGACACCCCTTGAGAAAATTGGTATAGACCAGATTAAACTTGTGGCAGTTATCCTGATGAAAAACAGGCAGATTGCCATGGTGGAAGATGCTACGGGAAAAGGCTATGAAGTGAAAATCGGAACCTATATAGGTAAAAACAGCGGCCAGGTTTCTGAAATAAATCAAAGCAGTATTTTGGTCAAAGAATTCCTGGAGGATTATAAAGGGAAACGCCAGGTGCAATTCCAGGAAGTAAAACTTCATAAAAATGAGAGTGGGGAATAATATGCCGTTTTTTCAATTTAATAAAAAAACCTATGGTGCGGCACTGGTTGCCGGGGTTTTAGCGCTGTTCTTTGTGGTCGGGTGCGAGACATCACAGAAAAAAGATGCCCCGGCTAAACTGGAGATACAGGCCGGATCTTCCGTGGCAGGAGAAAGTATTGCCGGGCAAAAATATATCCATGGGATTGATATTAATAAAGAAAACAAGTCCATAGAGGTACGGATCACGGGAAATAAGGAACTTGCCTATTATTCCATTAAGCAGCCCTTTCCCTTTGCCATTTGCGTATACCTTCCCGAAACCCTTATAAAACCAGGCCTTATTCCCGGTTCGATTAAAGATGATGCCATCGGCGGGCTTAAGCTGACCTATGCGGATCAGAAGCAGACCACCGCAAAATTGGAAATCCTTTTGAACCAGGATCTTTCCTATGAAGTTATGGAAGAAGGGGCACTTCTGCGGGTGGTTCTTTCTCCGCCATTGCCTGGGGAGCGTTCTCTTTCCAAAGAAATGACCACGGCTCCCGGTACTTCCCCCCCAAGCCAATCCATCCCCTCCGTGCCGGTGGTTGTGTCGGATACCCCTGCGGTAATGACAGGGATAGCGTTCAATACCCTGGAGTCCGGCAGGTCGGATATCCGGCTGGAAACCAGTCACCCGATAAAGTATGAGATGACCCGGCGAGGGGATCGTATATTGAACCTGAATCTTGTTGATACAAAGATACCGGCCGCGCATTTGCGACCTCTTTTAACCCGGTATTTTAATTCAGCGGTGGAGGGAATAGAACCCAAGAACAGGCCGGATAATGCCAAGGATTCCGTTATTGAGATCACTGTCCGGGAGCAGGTTCCCTATCGAATTTCCCAGGATCAGAATGTCATTACCCTGGTGTTCGAACCCTCCCAGGTTGCGCCGCCTCTTTTTGATAAGGCCCAAAAGCAACTCTCCAACGCCATGGTGACAAAACCCCATGGCATGGCAGAAACCCCTCCTATTGTTGCCGGCGAAAAGGGTGTTTCCCAAACCAGTCTGGTCAAAAAAGCGGAAAAGAACCTGATACCCGGTCAAGCTTCTCCCCGGTATACGGGAGAAAAAATTAAACTTGATTTCTATGATACAGACATTAAAAATGTGTTCAGGATTCTTCGGAGTGTTTCAGGGCTCAATTTTGCCATTGACAAGGATGTACAGGGCAAAGTGACCATGACTTTGGAAGAGCCTGTTCCCTGGGATCAGGTGCTGGACCTTGTACTGAAAATGAATGGGCTTGGGAAAAAAAATGAAGGCAATGTGATTCGCATCGCGACAATTGCAACCTTGCAAAACGAAGAAGTGATCCTGCAGGATGCCATTGCCGCCCAAAAAAAATCCCTGGAGCAGAAAGAGAGTTTTGAGCCCCTGGTGACCCAGTATATCCCCATTAATTATTCCGATGCCGAGGCGGATATTAAGCCCCACATCGAACAGATCCTTTCCAAGGACCGGGGGAAAATTTCTGTGGATCAGCGGACCAATATGATTATCCTCACCGATACCCAGGCAAAAGTCGACCAGGCCCAGGAGATTATTTTCCGGCTGGATACGGTTACCCCCCAGATCATGATTGAGGCAAAGGTGGTGGAAGTCACCAAGGAATTCGCACGGAGCATCGGGGTGGGATGGAACCTGTCCAATGCTACCGCCATTACCTCAACATTTGTGGATGATTTTAACGTGTCGGTTAATAAACCCACAGGTGGCGGGCTTAAGACGGATTTTTCCTTTTTCAGATTGTTCGGGTCTTCTGCAATGGCTTTAAACGCACAGCTTGAGGCATCTGAACAGCAGGGAGATGTCAAGATTGTCTCTTCTCCGAGAATATTAACCCTGGACAACAAAAAGGCCAAAATCAAGCAGGGAAAGGAAATCGCCTATCTTGAACGCGATGATGCCGGCGGTTCTTCTGTCAAATTTAAAAATGTGGATCTGCTCCTGGAAGTCACGCCCCATGTAACGCCGGACAAACGCATCTCCATGACCATTTATCTCACCAAAAATGATGTTTCCGGCGAGACAACCACAGGCGTTCCCACCCTTGCCACCAATGAGGCGGAAACAGAACTTCTTGTGAACAACAATGATACCGTGGTCATCGGTGGTGTTGTCAAGACAACCAACACCGATACTTCCAACGGACTGCCATTTCTTTCAGGAATACCCATTATCGGGACACTTTTCGGCACGGATACAAAAAAAGATGACCGGAATGAACTGTTGATTTTTTTAACCCCCTCCATTGTTCAGCTTGAACAAAAGCGGAATACAGAAATGCCGGTCAGGCAATAGCGGCCCTTTAATGGAGTTCTGATAATCTGATTTTGGCTTGTCTGGCCAGAAAGGATTTTTCCGGTACCAGTTTTAATACCAGTTGCCATGAGGCAATGGCCTGCTGGGTGAGACCTTTTTTTTCATAGGCTTCTGCCATGTCTGCATGGAAAATCGGCGTATCCGGAGACCTGTTCAGACAATGGTGCAGATAGGCTACCGCTTGATCAATCTGTCCGCTCTGAAGATAGACCTGGGCCAATCCATGGGAGGCTGCCGTAAATCCGGGCATTGCATCAAGGGCTTTCCGAAAATAGGTTTCAGCCAGACCAAACTCTTTTTTCCCAAGATAGACCCATCCGATATTGGACAGGGGGAAGTGGGGGGTTGGATACAAAAGACTTTCCAAAACCGTATTAAAGCTTTCTATGGCCATATCCCATTTTCCCTGGCGAAGATAGGCGGCTCCCAGGTTGTTGATGGCCTCAATATAATCGGGTTTTTCGGCGGCTGCCTTTTTAAAGGCAGCGACGGCCAGGTCATCTCTGTTTTTGCCCATATAGGCCAGGCCCAGACTGTTCTGCAGATAGGGGTCATTGGGGGTTCGTTTTTCCGCTTCAAGTAATTTGCTCAGAGCGGCTGTATAATTGCCTTGGGTTTGAAAAATATCCCCTTCTTTTTTCATTGCCAGGGCAAGTTGGTCTTGGCTTTTTCGGCCGGCAGAACTTGCACAGGACGAGACGATGAAACTTGCGAGCAGTATCATTAAAAGTTTCTTGATGGGCATGGGTCTCCTCTAAGGGGTATCTAAAATCAGAAATTGAATATTTTCCTGTTCCAGGAATGAAATAGCGGTATCGGTAGGTCTTTGCCGGGTAAAAAAGAGTTTTTTCTTCTCTTTGGTAACATAGATCCCGGAAATGATTTCAACCTGTCCCAAGGTGTTAAAAGAAGGGTTTTTCCAGGTGGAATATCCAAGGCGGGTAAAAAGTGTCAGGATCAATTCAGACAGTGTCAATCCCGGGGAAATCGTAAGGATGTGATATCCTTTTTTTTCGATGGCCTCAATTGCCAGGCCATAGACCTTTCCTGTGTTGATCAAGAGATCTGGCAACGCATCCTGCCGGGTAATACGGCCAAAAGATGCGCTCATTTCAACAGAGCCGACGGAAAACGAAATTGTCTCGTCCGGGCGATAGGGGTCTTGGGAAAAAGACAAAAGTTTGGCAATCAGTCCGGCCGGATCATTTGCCTTGTCTGCAAGGGAACCTTTATCTTCCGGGAGGCTTTTGGCCATGGAGATGGCCTTGTTTATTTCCAATATTTTTAATTGTTTCCAATAGGCTTGGATGTTTCTGACAAGATCCCGGCCCAGGGCATTGCCAATGTTGTCAGAAGGGACAATCAATATTTTCTGGCCGTCTTTGTCTTCAATGACGGGTGTTTTGGATAAATCAAGAACTTGGTCTGACGGGGACCCTTTTCCGGGGAAATGCATTTGTCCCTGGTTGAGAAGGATGCCCTGGATCAGAGCGGCATATCTTTGAAGCCGGATCATCTGCAGGGGTGGGATAACCGGGAGAACAGGCGCTGATGCCTTTTCAACCGGTTTCTGGTAGATGGATTTAGGACCGGCACCACCGTGTTTTAAAAAAGATTCAAACCAGGGTTGGGACAGGATGGATGGATCGGGTATCACCACCTGGGTCCCCTGATAAATCCGGTCAATGTCTTTAACCTCCGGGTTGAGGTGGGAAAAGGTTGTTTGTGCCTCCTGGGACAGGCTGCCGCCTTTTTGAAGAAATTCTTTGCCCAGAAGTTTTGATACCGTATCTCCGGTCTGTATGGTGTGCTTCTGGATAAAAGGCTGGATGTCGAATGTATCCGGGATGCTTGAAAATTCAACAACCGGGACTTTTATAATGCGGGAAGTTTTTTGATCAGACTGTTCAGAAGTCGGCCTATCAATTTTTTTCAGGGGAATCAGAATTGTTAAGCCCGGTTCGATGGCATCAATATTCTTGATGAGGGGATTGATTTCCTTGAAGATATTTAAAAATCTGGGAAAATCCTTGTCGGAGATTTCTCCTTTTTGCCGGAAGATTTTATAGAGCCAGTCATTTTTTTGAACCTGGTAGGGTTCACATAAAATGTTCTCATTTTCATAGGTGAAAACGGAATATTGTTTATAATATGTTTTTATCCCGGCGGCATGGATATCAGCCGAGAGGAGTAAAAGCAGAAGCATCAATGCAGGTCCGGATATTTTTAACAATAAACAATCCTTTTTCATATGGGCCGTTAAAGATTTAATTTTTTGGCGATCTTCCCTGAAATCTCCTGGACAAATTGTTGAAATTCCTTTTTTTCAAGCCGTTTTTCCTGGGACGGCACCAGGTTGGGATCATCGGTTGAAATGAAGTCCGGCAGATTAATATAGTCTGAATCCGACCGGATACCATAGGCGTCGGGGATCTGTTGTTTAAAATACAGGTCCTGGAATTCGGAAAACTTTATGGCATGGGCCGTGGCATCCAGTATGGCGGTTTCCTGTTGGGTTACAATCCCCTGGGCTGCAGCCTTCACAAGCCCGGCCAGGCATTCGCCACCCTGGGTACAGGTGATATGGCCATTTCTATTGGCGGTCAACTGCCAGTCCATTATGGATTGTTCCGACACCTGGACAAAAAAGGTGTTCTGTTGACAGCTTGTCTGATTATAGCGTTTTGCAATTTCAATGACCCGGGGCATGGATACCGGGTTTCCGATCATGGCTGCCTGGGCGACACTGGGTCTTGTATTAACGGGCTTGAACAGGCGCTTGTTTTCATCGGGTTCCAGATAGTATTGAAAGACCGGGTCCGCATGTTCAGACTGAACACCGATTATTTTTGGAAGGTGGGTGATGATACCGGCCCGGTGGAATTTTAAAAATCCGTTCATGACCGCAGAAATATTGCCGGCATTCCCAATGGGGACCACCACAACCTTGTTTTTCATATCCCAGTCAAAATCCTGGGCGATTTCATAGGAGTAGGATTCCTGGCCCAGAATCCGCCAGGCATTTTTTGAGTTCAAAAGGACCACAGGATAAAGACTTGAAAGATGTTCGACAATTTTCATGCAGTCATCAAAAACACCCGGGATTTCAAAGACATTGGCCCCGCTGCCCAGGGGCTGGGACAGCTGCTGGGCGGTGACTTTTTTATGGGGCAATAACACGGCAGATTTGATCAAAGGTCTCAGGTAGGATGCATACAGGGCGGCGGCAGCCGAGGTGTCTCCTGTGGAAGCGCACACGGCAATGACATCGGAAACCAGATTCTGGTCAATGAGATATTTGATACTGGACAGGGCGCTGGCCATTCCCCTGTCCTTAAAGGAGGCACTGGGGTTCTGGCCGTCATTCTTGTAAAAAAAATTCAGCCCGGTCTTTTCCTTGAGATGGGTGCTTGCCTCAACAATGGGGGTATGGCCCTCTCCCAGGTAGACAATGGAGGAAAGGGGAATGCAGGAGCCGATGAATTCATGAAACCTGTATATCCCTTTTAATGCTGGGATCTTGAGCATTTTGCGGAAATCAAATATTTTTTGCCAGGTGGCACCGGAATGCCGGGTAAGGGCTGCTTGATTTTTATCATGGATCAGCAGCACCTGGTTGCAATCCGGACAGACATACAATAGTTTTTCAATGGGGAATTCCGCCGAACAGCCAAGGCATCTGTAGAAAAGTTTGCCTTCCGGTTTGGGGATGATATACGGCCGGATGTCCTCGGGAAATAGTTCAGGATTCATTTTCAATTACTTTCTGGCCTCCCATATACGGCACAAGGGCATCCGGAATGGTGACAGACCCGTCTGCCTGTTGATAATTTTCCAATATCGCCGCAAAGGTTCTTCCCACGGCAAGGCCGGAACCGTTTAAGGTGTGGCAGAATTCCGGTTTTTTCTGGCCGGCACGTTTGAATCGGATATTGGCGCGTCTTGCCTGGAAGTCCACACAATTGCTGCAGGAGGAGATTTCCCTGTATTTGTCCTGGCCGGGCATCCATACTTCAAGGTCATAGGTTTTTGTGGCGGAAAACCCCAGATCCCCGGTGCACAAAGTGACAACCTGGTAGGGAAGTTCAAGCCTTTTCAGAATTTCTTCGGCATTTGCCAACAGGGATTCCAGCTCGTCAAAGGAAGATTCGGGTGTGGTGATTTTGACCATTTCAACCTTGTTAAACTGGTGTTGCCGGATAAGTCCCTTGGTATCCCGTCCATAGGAGCCTGCTTCGGACCTGAAACAGGGAGTATAGGCAGTGAATTTAAGGGGGAGACGGCTTTCATCAAGAATTTCACCGGCATAAATATTGGTTACTGGAACTTCGGAGGTGGGTATCAGATAATAATCCAGGCCTTCCAGCTTAAACAGGTCTTCTTCAAATTTGGGCAATTGCCCGGTGCCGGTCATGGTGGCTTTGTTGACAATAAACGGCGGCAACGTCTCCTTATACCCATGCTCTCTTGTATGGATATCCAGCATGAAATTGATCAGGGCCCGTTCCAGTTTGGCACCGGAACCCAGGTAAAGGGGGAACCGGGACCCGGTCAGTTTGGCGGCCCGGGTCAGATCCAGAATACCCAGGTCTTCGCCGATATCTGCGTGATCTTTAATGGTAAAATCAAATTTTCTGGGAACCCCGATGGTTTTTTCCAGACGATTCTGGGTGTCATCTTTTCCCTGGGGCACATCGTCATGGGGCGGGTTGGGCAAGGCAATGAGAAAGGCATGAAGGGCCTGTTCAACTGTTGATAACTCCCTGTCAAGGCCTTTGATGGTATCGGACACTATCCGCATTCGCTCAATGCTGGGTTGTGCGTCTTGTTTGCTTTTTTTCATTTGAGCGATGTCATCGGAAACCGTATTCCGCTGGTGCCGTAACGCTTCGATATCGAGTAAAAGGGTTTTCCGTTTTTCCTCGTTTTCTAAAAACCCTGAAAAGTCAGGTATGGCTCCTCTTTTTTCCATCCTTTTTTTTACAGAGTCCAAATTGGTTATTAAATATTTTAAGTCGAGCATTTTAATCCTTAATTTTGTCTGGGTTGGTAATCGCTGGATTTAGATTTTAAAAGATTCTTCACAATTTTAATCAGATAACACGGGCCTTGTAAACAGTCAACGATTATTGCAGGTTGACAATTGCCCACATCGGTATCATATTTTCATAAAATTTTTTTTGTTAATCAAAGGAAAGGCAATCATGGAAGAAATGAAAAATACAAAAAACAGTGTGCTGGCCCAGGTGGCAGAGAGACTGGGTGCACTCACCAAAGAAGAGCTGGCTGAAAAATACAATTGTATTGAAAATAAATTGTTTGAGTTTGCAAATTTTATGGAAGCGAATCTGGCGTTTTTGTCAACCCCCGCCGGTACACAGATTCCCACGGAAGACATTATCCGAAAAGCACTTAACATCGAAAAAGGAATCGTGCTGCCTGTATTTACGGATGCAAAAAACAGCATTCAATTGTATAAAATCATGGACTATGACAAAGACCTTGTGACCAATGCAAATGACGTGTTGGAGCCGAATCCCGAGCGGTGCAAGAAGATATCCCTGGATGATATTGAAATTGCCATTATTCCGGGGCTTGCCTTTGATGATAAGGGGGGACGGGTCGGATTCGGAAATAATTATTATTCCAAACTGATCACAAAGCTTCCGGAAACATGCAGAAAGGTTGCCCTGGCCTATGAGGATCAGATCGTGGATCAGATACAGATGGAGTCACGCAAATTTACAGTGGATATTATTATAACCGACAAACGGGTTATTTATAAAATTTAGGTAAGGTTGCCCGAGCCTATTCCTCCGGGTTTAGTGCGGCGCCAAAGGCCTTTAAATCAGCGGTTTTCCCCATGACAATAAGGGTGTCCCTGGCCTCGAGGATGGTCCCGAAATCCGGTGCAAACAGCATTTCTCCGGATGTTTGCTTGATGGCAATGATGATCAGGTTAAAGTCCTGGCGTATTCCTGAGTCTTTTAAGGCCAATTGGGTATACCGGGACTTTTTGGGGATAAACAGCTCTTCAATCTGGATGGCGTCGCTTTTTCTGGACAATGCCACATCCAGAAAACTGCTGACAGTCGGGCGAAGCAGTTTCAGCCCCATGGAAACGGCACCGGTGTCGTAGGGGGATTCCACCTTGTTGGCTCCGGCTACCAATAGTTTTTTGCCCACCCCCGGGCTGCTGGCCCGGGCCATGATATAGATATCAGGATTCAATTGCCTGGCCGTCAATACCAGAAAAACATTTGCCGTGTCCGTTGCCAGGGCAGCCACCAGAAATGCCGCCTGTTTTATACCGGCCTTTATCAGCAGCTCTTCATCCAGGGCATCACCGATCAGGTAGTGTACCTTATCCTTTTCCAGCAGCGCCGCCCTGTTTTGATCCTGCTCTATGACAACCAGATCTTTTGTGTCTTCTTTGATGAAATTACACAACACCCGGCCGATACGGCCGTATCCGCAGACCAGATAATGTTTTTCCAGTTTCCCAATTTTTTTATCCAATCGTTGCCTCCCTAACAATGCCTTGATTTCACCTTCCACAACAGATTTTATGATCACGCCCACAAGATATAGGTAATACCCGCCACCGGTGAATATCAGGATGATGGTAAAAATCCGGCCGGCTGTGCTGGCTTCATGGACTTCCAGGAAGCCGACGGTGCTCAGGGTGATGGCGGTCATGTAGGCGGCATCAAGAAAATTCCATTGTTCAATGAGCATATACCCGGACACACCGATACCAAAGATCAACACGGCGATGGCAATGACAATTTGCATTTTCAAAATCTGATTCATGAAATGTATAAATACGTGTGTTCACGGGAAAAAGCAAGACCAGAATATCCCGACTTGAAAGGGCTTAAGATCCTTGACGGACGCATTGGTTGCTGATATGAAGGGGTGCATGAATGATGAACCCAATAAATTTGCCCGGTGGCGCAGGGAGATGGTCGAAAACCAGATTATTGCCAGGGGGGTGACCGACCCTTTGGTAATCCGGGCCATGACCCAAGCTCCCCGGCACCTTTTTGTCAGCGAGGCCATGGTTGACAGTGCCTATGGAGATTTTCCCCTTCCCATTGGGGAAGGCCAGACCATCTCCCAGCCTTTTATCATTGCTGAAATGACCCAGCGGCTTGAACTTACAGGTTTTGAACGGGTATTGGAAATTGGAACCGGTTCCGGATACCAGGCAGCTGTTTTATCCCAAATTGTGTATAAGGTCTATACCATTGAGCGGAACAACACCTTGTTTTTGCAGACCCGCAAACTTTTTGACCGGCTCAAGTACCACAATATTGTGACCCGCTATTCCGACGGAACCCAGGGCTGGAAACAGGAAGGCCCTTTTGACGCCATTATCGTAACAGCAGGCGGAAACCAGATCCCGGCGCCGCTGGTGGAGCAGCTTGCCATGGGGGGCAGGCTTGTCATGCCCGTGGGCGGGCACCATTCCCAGGAGTTGCTCAAGGTCGAAAAAACAGAAAATGGAATCACCACCACTAATCTTGGCGGGTGCAGGTTTGTAAAGCTCATTGGGCAGCACGGATGGCCTGAATAGGATACTTTTATGGAAAATGATTTCTCCCGGCCGTCCCTTGTCAAAGTGCTTTTTATGGGACTCTGTCTGGGTACGGCCAATATTATCCCCGGGGTATCCGGCGGAACCTTTCTCCTCATTTTTAATATATATGAACGGGTTTTTGCCATTCTGAACCGCATCAATCAATCCTTGGTTCTGCGGCTGGGTGCAATGACCTTTACTGCTGCAAAAAATCTGGGCAGGAAGGGCAGCATCCGGGCGATACTTGTATATTTACAGGAGATGGATTTTTTTTTCCTCGGCAAATTGGCCCTGGGTGCCCTTGCGGCTATCCTCGCCCTTTCCGATGTGATGAAATACCTGCTTGTCCATCATTTTCCCCTGACCTATTCCCTCTTTTTCGGGTTGATTCTGGTCTCCATTCTTATTCCGGTACGGATGCTCAAATGTCTGAACGGGCCTGTCATTGTGTGTGTGATGCTGGGAATTATTTCCACGGTCGCAGTTTCCTGGCTGGTAAACCCCTATGAAAAGGTGAACATTAAATCAGCCCTTCTCGAACGCCAGTATCAGCAGCTTCACCCGGACGGCAATCTGATGGATAAAAAAATTGTCCAGGGCCGGCAAGACGCGGGAGAGAAATTTACCGGGAAATACACCCTTGAAGAATATGTTTATGCCGGTATCTGCGGAGCGGTTTCCATTTCTGCCATGGTCCTTCCCGGTATCAGCGGCTCGCTGGTTTTGATTCTCATGGGAGCCTATTTTGATGTAATATCGGCCATATCCGGCCTGAAATCAGGGCACCCGGACGCCCTTATCTTTTTGTTGTGTTTCGGTGTGGGGATAGTGGCGGGGGGGCTATTGTTTGTACGATTGATCAGTTTTGTATTGAAACACTATTACAATACAACCATGGGATTTCTCATCGGTCTGATGGCAGGCTCCCTGCATGCCCTCTGGCCTTTTAAGCACGCAGTAATCATGGCCAGGCAGTATGTCCGGGAGGGCAACGATATCCTCATGATTGAAAATTCCCGGATTTACACCAACATCAATATTCTTCCTGAAAACCTGCATGGCCTTTTGTTTGCCCTTGTCTTTTTCCTTGTGGGCTGTGGGGTGATGTTTGCCTTTATCCGGGCGGAGTCTTCATAAACTTCCTGATGTGAGTATCATTTAAGAATGGATTCTATGGCTTTTTTTAGTTCCATGATCTGGTAGGGTTTTTCCAAATAGGCTTTTGCCTTGGTAAATATTTTTTTCTGATCCTGGTTTGTGATATGGCCTGTGGCAATGAGAACCCGCACCTGGGGATCAATCTCCAGCATCTGCCGGAAGGTTTCAGTGCCCGACATTTTGGGCATGATGATATCCAGAAGCACGGCATCAATGGATTTGTAGGCGTTTGCAAACAATTGCACGGCCTTTTCTCCATCTTCGGCAATAAGGGTTTTGTATCCAAATGAGGCCAGGGCTTTGACCGCTATATCCCTTACCATCTCCTCATCCTCAACAATAAGAATGGTTTTTGTACCTGTCTCTAACATCATGTCATCGGGTGATTTTGTCTGGGCCATTTAATTTTCCGGGGGTTCTTTTGCAGCAATGTCCGTTTGGTGATTAACAATAAAAATTTATCCTATCGAAAAACAGGCCCGGGAGCAAGAAAGAAAAAAAGGTATCTGAAGATAAATTGCAGACAGCCGTCAATTGTAACCGATTCCCCATGCGATCACATCAGCATAAAGCGTATGCCCATGACTCATCAGGCCGCCATCCATAGAATTGCTGCTGCATCTTTGTGGTCCCTGCAAGAAGCCTTGACGCTTAGGCGCGACCAAAAGCAACCAATCGAAGAAGAAATAACCGAGCTGAAATTTGGTTTTACTGCACCACAATCATAGACACAGTCTGGAGGGTTTGGTCGGAGATTTATTTTCTAAACCATATTTTTTTAAGAATGGGTCAACTGGATCTTTATATATTGGATCTTTGTTTCATCCAATCTGGTGTTCTCACATATACTTGAAACGCTCTTTACATCCATAATTTCTCTTGATACAAGTTGATCAGTCAAAGCTTGGGGAAATAAATGGCAAAAATTACAAAGAGTAACGATACTGAAGGGACTATTGTATGAGTGATATCTTACCTACAGGGAGTGCCATTTATCAAAAAAACTATAATGGCCTGTGTGTAAAAGGTATATTCTACAATGAAGATGACCTTAATCGATCAGCTCAAGTTATTGCGGATATTTGTTTTGACACTTCAGGGCAGAAGGCTTTTGAAAAATTCATGCTTTCGTTAAGCGATACTGGATTTAGCCCAATAACTGCCGTTTTTCCAGAGGTTAGAGATTGGCAAGTGGGCGAGGGCTTTGCCGAAGCCTATCTAACTGCTCATTTGTCCTGTTCTTTTCCATGGTCAAATAATCGGGATCTAAAAAACCCTAATTCAAGCCTAACTGGAGCGGATATGGTTGGTTTCCATCAAGGGAAGTTTGCCTTTGGCGAGGTCAAAACATCAGCGGAACAGAAATATCCACCACAAGTTACATCAAAAAAAGGAGATGGGCTTAATACACAATTGAAAAAATTATGTCATGACCATGATTTGCGGTGGGTTCTGGTTCAATATTTATTTCATCGTGTGAAGACCTCTGTAGATTATCAGGAAGCCTGTATCGCCTATCTGAAGGGCAATAATGATTTTTATGTTTTTGGCGTGTTGGTGCGTAGTGTTGAACCAAAAATAAATGATTGGGATTATCTAAAAAAACACCTTGAAGTACATGAGAAAAATAAAGTTTCTCTTATTGCACTGTATTTACCCCCAAACGATGGAATAGAAACACTTCATGCTTGTGTATTGTCGAAGAGGGCTAAGTCATGATTACCCATGAGGCCTTACGAAAAATTGATACTCATTGGGCGGTACAGGCCGTTGGCAATAATGAATTACGCCAAGCCATTTTGCAATTTTCCAAAGCGAAATTAGTAGAAAAAGCCATCGGTGAACAATTGACTTTGTGTGTAGAGAACCCTTTTAATGATGAAGATGCATTAAGACGGTTGGCCATGGCGTATGAAATGGTTGCAATTGAGGGAATGCATGATTTTGTCAATCATACGGACAATGATGAGCTACAAGATCAGTTTTTAGCAGGCTCACACAGGGCTTTCGAAATATACAGAGTATTAGAAACTCCAGAAAATGATGACTTGAAATTTATATTTCATTTATTACATTTGTCTGCACTGGCTTATTGTGGTGATTGTTGGACAGACTTAAAACATATTTATGATGATTACTCAGGGGTGATTGACAAGTTTTCACCTGATCTGATGGTAGAATGGGATCAGCGCATCTTGTTTCGTTTGTTTGATTGTTGGGTGAGTCTCTTTAGAAAAAATTCTTGGCAGGAATTAACCAATATTACTACCGCTATATCCATACTACGAGAGGAACAGGCTCAATACGAAAAGGATTATTTAAAAACAGATTCAAATAATGAAAATAAAACCAAGGCAATGCGTCTGATGTCGCTTTATCACTGGGCGAAGGCATCCGAACTTTTATCTTTATATATGCTTCAAGGTGAACCTGCGGATATAAAATCTCAATTAGACAGGCATTTCAGTCTGGCTATCAAGATTTCTGCCGATGGTGGCGATGCCCAATTAGAAATATTATTGCGCTGGTTACATGCTTCAGCAGAACAAATGGTCAATGGGTCAATTTGGTGGGTTGCCCGCACTATTAATTCAAAAGCCACTCAATTTATAAAAAATTTATCAAGCCAAGCTCAGCCTCTTCTGGAGTTATTGCCTCCTCAAAAAGTTGCACTTAAAGAATGTGGATTGTTAGATCCAGCTAAAACAGCGGTCGTTGTTGATATGCCTACATCGGGTGGGAAAACGTTACTTGCTCAATTCAAAATATTACAGGCCGTCAATAATTTTGGAGAAACCAAAGGATGGGTTGCCTATATAGCACCCACCAAAGCTTTAGTTGGGCAAATTATTCGACGCTTACGCAAGGATTTTTCTCCTCTTGGTATCAAGGTAGAAAAATTAAGCGGTGCAATTGAAATAGATGTTTTAGAAGAAGATATGCTCAACGATGCAGAGAGTTTTGATATTTTGGTGGCAACACCTGAAAAAATGCAACTGGTTCTGCGAAATCATAAGATAAGGCGGCCTTTATCTTTGCTGGTTATGGACGAGGCGCATAATATAGAAGATGAAAGCAGAGGGTTACGGATTGAATTGTTACTTGCTACCGTAAAACAGCATTATCAAGCGCAGGCGAATTTTTTACTCCTGATGCCCTATGTGGAAAATGCTAAAACACTTTCTCGCTGGTTAGCACATGATAGGGATGCTGGCTTGGCAATCAGCTTAAGCACTAATCCGTGGCAACCCAACGAGAGAATTGTTGGGTTGGTAAAAAAAGAAAAAGCCGGTAATGGTTGGACTATAAATTATCAAACATTGATTACCAGCCCTAAAACAATACATTTAAAAGGCAAGCATCAGATCGGTGGAGTAAGACCAATTCCAGTTTCTCATAGCTCCGCTAATTTGTCTAAAATTGTGGCCGGTTGCGCCAAGGTTTTTGCAAGTCGAGGCACAAGTGTTGTTATTGCAAAAACTAAACCCACTGCGTGGAGCTTGGCACGCATCCTCCGTGACAACATGGATGATTTAGAAGAGATACCTTCTGAAATTCAATTAGTACAAAACTATTTAAAAACGGAAGTCAGTCCAGAATTCGAATTGATTAATATGCTCAACAAAGGCATTGGAATTCATCACGGAGGATTGTCGGATGAAATAAAAGCTTTAATGGAATGGCTTGTTGAGGAAGGAACAATAAAAGTTCTATGCGCTACAACCACAATTGCCCAGGGTATTAATTTCCCAGTCTCTTCAATATTCTTACAAAGTATCGAATATCCCTATGGTAAAAAAATGTCATACAGAGAATTTTGGAATTTAGCTGGTAGAGCAGGAAGGGTCGGACAAGATAATGTCGGAGTTGTCGGAATTGCCTGTGATACTCCAAAAAAGGAAAGAGAGCTAATTGATTATGTTAAAAAAAGTACTGGAAATTTAACTTCTCGTTTGATTATTATATTAAAGTCGTTGGAAGATGCCGGAAAGTTAAATGCTCTGGAAAGTATGATGTATGCTCCGCAGTGGGAAGATTTTCGTTGTTATATAGCCCACTTGTTGAATGAAAAGAAAGAATTACAGGCAACATTAAATGAAATGGATCGAATGCTTTCGAACACTTTTGGGTATAGTGAGCTAAAAAATGCAAATTCATATCAGTCTGAGCGATTATTAACAGCAACAAAAAAATATACTGAAAGCATCGCAAAAAATATGGGAAATGTGGCGAGAGCTGACATGACAGGCTTTTCTGTAGAATCGGTTAAAAAAACGATGGATGAAATAAATAAATTAGAATATAAATTAACGCCATCGGACTGGATGCCTGACAGTCTATTTGGTCCATCTGGAAGTAAACTTCCCGATTTGTTCAGTGTTATGTTTAAAATTAAGCAGTTGGATTTTGGCCCTGATGATGAGCAAGGTAGACGTCAATCTCGGATGGCAGATATCGCGCAAGCTTGGATAGCAGGTCAAGCTATCCATGAGATAGCTGTTAACTTTTTTGATGGGAGTGGATCGAATGAGATATCTAAGGTTTACAATGCCATCTATGGCAAGTTGGCTAATGGTGGGACTTGGGGGTTGTCAGCTTTAAGCAGAATGAGCGGTATCGACTTTGATACTCTGTCAGATGAGCATAAGAGGCTATTGAACTTAATGCCAGCAATGCTTTATCACGGTGTAAAAAACGAAGAATCTGTTCTTATGCGTATGAATTCTGTTCCAAGAAGTATTGCTGAAGCAGTTGGGAATAGGTTTAAACAACATGTAGAAAAAAG
The DNA here is from genome assembly GCA_013792075.1 of Desulfobacula sp. GTDB lineage: Bacteria > Desulfobacterota > Desulfobacteria > Desulfobacterales > Desulfobacteraceae > NBML01. The sequence goes on along the minus strand of VMSR01000072.1, from coordinate 58,196 downwards.
AAATGTCGCAACGGCACGTCAATATTTAGCAGAGTTGAACGATAGTGATTGGAATTCAGTAACCTCCCATAATCAATATTTGTCTGGTAGTGAATACAAAAAAATATGGCAAATATTATCAGGTGAAGCAGGGAGCTAATTATGGGAATTAGCATATTCATAACATAAAATTCACCATCGAGTTCTTTGAAAAGCATCGTTGCCAATATATCTACACTACTTCTATCCGCTATGATGTTGATCATAGTATAAAAAATTGAAGTGAGCTATCCTGGCTAAAGTCCTGCCTTTTGAGACTTCAAAAAATACCGAGCATTAACCCTGTGAAGTCTTCCCCTTCTCCGTAATTTTCTGAAATTACCTGCCCAGAATTTTGAGATTGATAGTCCAAGGTTATCCGGGGCCACTAGGCCGGTCGATGGGGGGCTGGTCGGAGCGGCGTCAAATGGACTGGGCGTCAGGAGAGAAAGACCAGTCCATTTCCCGCTTCCCAATCGATACGGACGATCGATTGGGATTTAGCGCAGTGCCAGCCCCCCATTGGCCGGCCGGTTTGTGGGGTATACTATCCTTCAATTTTCATGGCCGATTATTAAAAATTCCGATTCCGCAATTTTTCTGAACACTACGCAATACTATATTTTATTTTCTATATTTTGTTTAAAGGGCTTCGGGTGGAAAAGCCACCACCTGATCAATGGTGGCAGCATCGCAAAAGAGCATGACAAGCCGGTCAACCCCCAGGGCGATGCCGGCCGCATCGGGCATGGTGGCAAGGTCGGCAAGAAATTTTTCAGGCATGGGAAGACCCGGCTGGCCGCGGTCCGATCGGATCTGGTTTTCCACTAAAAACCGTTGCCGCTGCAAAACCGGATCCGTCAGTTCCGTGAACCCGTTTGCCAGTTCTATGCCGGCCGCATAGAGTTCAAACCGCTGGGCAAGGGTGTTGTCATCGGGTTTTAGTTTTGCCAGAGCGGCCATGGGCGCCGGGTAATCATACAGGATGCAGGGCCGTTTGATGCCAAGGAAGGGTTCTATCTCAAATCCCATTATTTCATCATAACTGCCGTCTTCAAGGGCCAGGGCCAGGGACTTGGATCCATGGGCATCAAAGGCATCAGCAACGGTGATCCTGTCAAAGGGGGCGTTAAGGTCAATGGATACTCCCTGGTAGACAAGAATGGAACCTGTGCCCAGACCTGCTGCAATGTGCCCGACGAGCGCCTGGCAATGGTCCATCAAATCAAGGTATGTGGCTCCTGCTGCATACCACTCCAGAAGGGTGAGTTCCGGCAGGTGGCGGGGTCCCTGCTCATTTTTTCGAAAACATTTGCAGATTTGAAAAATTTTTTGAACATTCTGGGATAAAAGCCGCTTCATGCACAATTCAGGGGATGCCTGCAGATACTGGGCGTCTGACATCACAGGATCAATATGGGCTTCCGGAATAATGACAGGACAGCGGATGGGGGTTTCCACCTCGAGAAAGTTGTTGCAGGTGAAAAAATCCCTTATGAAATGGATCACAAGGGATCTGGTTTTTAAATTGCGAAGATGGCGGGGTTCCATGGCCTGAATATGGGTTTAAAAAAAGAAACTTTTATTTGATTTCATATCGGTCTTTTGGCCTGTCCTGGAGATAAATCCGTTCATACTTGGTTTTATCGGCCTTTTCAAAAAAATCATATCCTTTTTCCTGGCAGGCTTTGCAGGCATTTATGGGGATATGGACCCCAAGGACATGGTGGCCTGGTGTTGCTTTGGAATCAATCTCAAAGCTGCCGCCACAGTCCCGGCATATCCATATTTTTTCCTTCTGTCGTTCAAAGATATTGTCCGTGTCATAGAAAACCTCTCTATGGCGGACAATCAGTTCTCCCGGCTTGCCGGCCTGTTCCCGCAATTGGTGGCGCTGCTGCCAATAGGCATTGATCTGGTCGGTGGTTTTCTTGATTTTGTCGGTAATGCTCACCGATTGTTTGAGTTTTTCCGGGTTGTAATCCGGTTCTATAACACCGGAATAATCAAGGCCTGCCATGGCCAGAATAATCCCCAGGTTGACATAGGGCAGGGCGCCCTCAATGGCATATCCGCCTTCAAGAACAGCGATATCCGGTTTGAGCATGGCCGTCAGGTGTGCATATCCCTGGGCGGAAAAATTCATATTGGTCAAAGGATCTGTGTAATGGTTGTCCTGGCCGGCGGAATTGACCACAATGTCCGGTGCAAACTCCGCTAGGATCGGCAGCACGCAATTGCGGATGACATAGAGATATCCTTCGGTTGACGTGCCCGGCGGCAGCGGGATATTCAAGTTGGAGCCTTTGGCATTGGGGCCGCCCAGTTCACCGGGAAAGCCTGTGCCCGGATACATGGTTCTGCCGTCCTGGTGAAGGGAAATGAACAGCACATCAGGGTCATGCCAGAAAATATCATTGGTGCCGTCTCCGTGGTGGCAGTCCGTGTCAATGATGGCAATCTTTTTCACACCAAACTGGGTCCGGATATACTCGACCATGATGGCTTCCATGTTGATATGGCAAAAGCCCCTGCCGCCATGGGACACCCGCATGGCATGATGACCCGGCGGCCTGACAAGGGCAAACCCGGATTTGATTTCCTTGTTCATCACGGCATTGGCAATGGCCATGGCACCGCCGGCACTGATGAGATGGGATTGGGTGGTTACGCTCTTTTCATCGGGCACACAAAAATGGGTTCTCTGGATATCATGGATTGTGGCAAGGTCTGGTTTGTATTCAACAATGCCCGGGATATCAAAAACACCCTCTTCAAGTACCTGGTCCTGGGTATACAGAAGGCGCTCCTCTCTTTCCGGATGGGTCGGGTCAATGGCCCAGTCAAATGCAGGGAAGAATACCAGTCCTGTTTTGTTCAATGCTTTTAACATATTTCCCTCTTAAATTTGATGCAAAATCGTTTCAAATCCTTTGATAAGGCCGGGTTTGAGCTGGATCTTTGTCCTGTAAATTTTCCCCCTGGGTGAAAAATTCCGGACAATATTGAATTTCTGGAACTCCACCACCTCCACCTCCTCCATGTTCTCAGAGTCTGCCCCTGAGTTGAGGGCTTTTTCCTTTAACAGGGTATAGGCGGTTTCGATGAGATCGTCCTCTGAATAGGTTTTGGAGATGGGTTCGGCAAAATCTTCTTCATGGGCGGTTACAATCCCCTGTTCTGTATCGGCAATCAATGAGACTTCGCAGGTGGTCCTGGCCAGGGCAGCCCCGATGGCATTGGCCACAGACGCGTTTGGCACGGCCATGGTGTCGATCTGGTACATTTCCTCTATTTTGTCTGCAAAGAATTTTGCCGGCCCTCCCAGCAACAGAATTTTTTGGGGGCTGAGTTTATAGCCTTCCAGAAAATCATGCACCGTATATACGGGCTGAGAATTGAGTTCATCAATCATTTCAAAGGTTTTTTTCAAAATAATGGTGCAGCATTTCTTAAAGATATGGTCTGCGGCATCCATATCTGAAAGGTTCAGTTGCCCGGCAATTTCATGGATACCGGCCCGGGCCTTTTGACTATCCCCTTCATCCATCAATCCCAGGACCACCAGGGCATCCGTTGGCGTGGGGCCGGGGCCGCCAAAGGCCATGGCAGGTCCCTTTCTGTCCGGACCGATGGTAAGTTTCCCGTCTATCACCCGCAGGGCGCTGTCTCCGCCAATGCCCTTTGAGTCTGTCCGCAGGGATCTGATCAGGCTCTTATATTGTCCCCTCTGGATTCCCAGAGGTTCCAGCAAGGGGGCCTTGTTCACCAGAAAGGCAATATCTGTTGTGGTGCCGCCGATATCCAAGACAATGACATCCTGATCTGCAGGCGCATAAGGGATGGCACCCATGATGCTGGCGGCAGGACCGGACAAAATTGTCTGGGCCGGAAAATCCATGGAAGATTCAAGGCTCATGGTGCCGCCGTCTGCTTTTAGAATCTGGATGGGAAGGGTGAGTCCTTTTTCCGCAAGGGAGTTTTTGACGGCTTCAAAAAAGGCTTTGTGCAGGTCAAAAACGGCTGCATTCAAATGTGTTGTGGCAATTCTGCGGGGGAAATTCAGATTTCCCGATACATGGTGGCCAAGGAAAACCTTCTTAAAATGTTTGTTGAGTATCCGTTTGATCAGGATCTCGTGGGAGGGATTTCTGACACTAAATTTGCTGACCACCCCCACATACGCCACCCCTGCTTTTTTCAGGCGTTGGGCAATGTCCTCAATTTCCATTTCATTGACCGGGGCTTTTTCTCTTCCCCTGTGGTTGATGGATCCTGCAACAGTGTAATAATGGTCGCCGGTGGAAAATAATTTAGGGTCGATGCCGGGTCCTGCTGAAACAATCATGCCAATGGGCCCCATCTCCTGCTGGACGAGGGCATTGGTTGTCAGGGTGGTTGAAATCACCACCCGCTGGATTTCTCCGGGATCTGTGGTGTCCAGAAGCTGTGTGAACCCTGCCAGGACACTATTGAAAAGGTTGGTAGGGTCAGTCGGTACCTTGACTATTTTTTCAATACCTTTGGTGCTGAGAAGAACAGCATCTGTATGCGTACCGCCAACATCCAGTCCTATTATCATGGCGCATTCCTGTTCATATGGATTGTAATCAGCCAATACTTTGGTATCAGCAACACCAGGGAAGCTTGTCAGAAAAAACAAGGGTTGTCAATGAAGTTTTTCCGGGGTTTGTTTGTCCAGGGAGAAGGCGTTCACAGGCTTTGCCGGGCAAATTCTAGGAACTTATTGCAGATGGGGGACTGGGTTCTCTTTTGGGGCAGGGTCAGGTAAAAATAGCGGTGAAGGTCCAGGCCTTTCACACAAAGGGCGTGCAGGCGACCTGTCTTAATCTCATCGGCAACGGCAATGGTGGAAAGAATGGAAATGCCCACATGGTTCAGTATCCCCTGGATTACGGATACGGAATTTCCCATGGTGACGCGGGTATTCAGATCCTTGGAATTAAACCCGGCTGCATCCATGCTCCCAAGGACCGATTGCCAGGTTCCGGATCCCCTCTCCCTTGCAATAAAGGGTTCAGAAAATAATTTTGAACACGCAATTTCCTTTTTGTTTGCCCACTTGTGTCCGGCCGGTACAATCAATCGCATCTCATCGGCCATAAGTTTCTCCTGCCGGATGGCCGCATCCTCCGTCAACGCGCCAACCACCCCGATTTCAATCTCCCCTTGCTTGATGGCATCAATGATCTGCAGGGTATCCCCGGCAGACAGGGAGACGGTGACCTCGGGAAATTTTTGGGTAAAGGCGCCGATGAGTTTCGGGATGATATAACCGGCCGGGATGGTGCTGCCGCCGATAAACAGCTGTCCCTTTGTCCGGCCTAAAAAATCAAGCATGGCGGATTCGGTCTGCTCCCTTAACCCTAAAAGTGCTTTGGCATGGTCATAGAGAATCCTGCCAGCCTGTGTGGGTTCAGTGGTTTTTCCCAGCCGGTCCAAAAGCCTGCATTGGAAGTGATCTTCAAGCTCCTTGATATGGGTGGATACGGTGGGCTGGGATAGGTTTATGGCCTCGGATGCCTTTGAAAAACTTTTCTTTTCAACCACAGATACAAAGATGTGAAGCTGCCATAGGTCCATTTGTTGTCCTTGTTGTTTGTGTCCTTCTTTTTATCAAGCCTGTCCGTTGAGTTTGGGAAATTTTGCCATGAGCTTCAGTTTGACCGGTTTGGGGACCATGTCTGAAATATCCCCGCCAAATTGGGCGGCTTCCTTTATGATGGAAGAGCTGGTGAATATCCACCGCAGGCCTGTCATGAGAAATACCGACTGAACATCCTTGTTGAGCTTCCGGTTCATCAGGGCCATCTGGAACTCATTTTCAAAATCAGAAATGGCCCGCATGCCCCGGATGATGGCCACGGCTTTTTTCATCCTGGCATATTCCACCAGAAGACCGCCAAAGGTGTCCACATGCACGGGTTTAAGGCCATTAACGCTTTGTCGGATCATATCCACCCGTTCTTCTGATGAGAACAATGCTTTTTTAGACGGGTTGTGCAAAACAGCCACAATGACCTCATCAAATATTTCAAGGGCCCTTTCGATCACATCCATATGGCCGTTGGTCAAGGGATCAAAAGAGCCCGGGTAGATCGCTATTCGTTTGGTATCACGCATTGTTACCAGATCCTTTGTCAATTTCAGGTTTTCTTAAAAAGGAAACAAAAGTCTTTGAGTATTTTTTTTGGCGATAAATGTCAAGCCCGTTAAAGGTATTATCAAGGGATTCTTTAACCGATTGCTCTACAACAACAATGCCCTTGGGTGCCAGAAGGTCCGTGAAAGATTTTTTTCCAAGGGTTTTCTCTGCATATTCTTTTCCATAGGGCGGGTCCACAAAAATAAGATCAAAGGGATCGGTTCCAAGGGCTTTGGGAAAGGACAGACCCATAATGTCATGGCACAGAAGAAGGGTTTTCTGGGTCATTTTGCACAGATCAATGTTTTTTTGGATAACAGCGCAGGATTCCGGGGCCAGATCCACAAAAACAGCATGGCGTGCTCCCCGGCTTAAGGCTTCAAGCCCGAGAGCCCCGGTGCCGGCATAGAGATCCAGAACCCTGGCATCCCTTATGCCGGGCCCCAAAATATTAAAAACAGCCTCCCTGACCCGGTCGGAGGTCGGCCTTATGTCATTGCCCGAAAGCTGGGTAAGTTTTCTTCCCCGCAGGTTTCCGCTGATAATTCTCATGGCCGATCCTAACCCTTAAGATATCCTTTTTTTGATGTAATGGACACTGGTTCCGATTCTTTTGGCGGTTTCCGCGAGGTCGCCCTTGGCCTGGGCCACTTTTTTACGCAAATATTCCTGCTCAAAGGTTTTTCTGGCCAGGTCCAGATCGTCCATGCTGAAGAGCCGCCGCCGTTCAGTGGATTTTCCCGAGGTGAAATCCGGGTTATAGGGCTGGGGGATATCGTCCACATCGATGAGTTGGTTTTCCACCATGATGGAAAGGCGTTCCACCAGATTTTTCAATTCTCTGACATTGCCCTGCCATGGGTAGTGATTCAGCAGGGCAAGGGCTTCGGGGGAAAGGCGCTTTTTTTTGCCGGAAGACTGTTTTGCCAGCTTGTCAAAAAAAGTATCTGCCAGCAACGGGATATCCCCTGTCCTCTCCCGTAAGGGGGGCACATGGATGGGAATGACATTGAGCCGGAAAAAAAGATCCTGCCTGAAATTGCCTTTTTCGATTTCTTGTTCAAGGTTTTTATTGGTCGAGGCGATGAGGCGGACATCCATGTGAAGGGTCCTCCCTCCGCCAATGCGCTGGAAGGTTTTGGATTCAAGGGCCCGCAGAATTTTGGCCTGGGTATTGATATTCATATCCCCGATTTCATCTAGGAAAAGGGTTCCACCCGAAGCCAGTTCAAATTTGCCCTTGTTTTTGGAGACAGCTTCTTCAAACGCCCCTTTTTCGTGACCAAACAATTCGCTGTCTATATTTTTTTCAGGGATGGCGGCACAATTGATGATAATAAAGGGTTCTTCCGGCCGCAAGCTGAGCTGATGGATGGTCCTTGCCACCATTTCCTTGCCGGTTCCGTTTTCTCCGGTTATCAGAATGGAGGCATCCGATGGAGAGGCTGCCATTATTTCTCCGTATAACTTTTGAACCGCGGAACTGGTACCGGTAATTGAATTTTTTTCTATGGATTTTTTGCGCAGATATCTATTTTCTTCTTCCAGTTTTCGAAAATTTAATGCATTGCTGATGGTCACCATGACCTTGTCAATGGACAAAGGCTTTTCCAGAAAATCAAAGGCACCGGATTTTGTGGCATCCACAGCAGACTCAATGGAACCGTGTCCCGTGATCATGACCACCGGGAGATTGGGCGCCATCTTTTTAATCTCCTTTAAGGTTTCAATGCCGTCCATTCCGGGCATCCAGATATCCAGCAATACAATGTCCGGGGATTCCGCTTCAATTTTTTTCAGGGCCTCATACCCGTTATAAGCATGCATTACCTCAAATCCGTCATCTGAAAGGATTCCCTCAAGAGAGTCTATGATGGTTGATTCATCATCAACAATTAAAACTGCCGGGTACATGGTATAAATTCCTTTCCTGTAGGCTATCGTTTGTCCGTGTAAGGATCTTGGCCCTCCCGGTTATCGGGGAGAGGGCCAAGATCACGCCGGAAGCTCAATGATAAATTTTGCGCCCCTGGGTTGGTTGTCCTGGACCCGGATTACGCCGTTGTGGTCCGAAATGATCGAATTCACAATGGCAAGACCCAGTCCCATGCCGGTTTTCTTGGTTGAAAAATAGGGCTCAAACAATCTGGTTTTTTCTTTATCGGAAATTCCCTTGCCATTGTCGGCTATTTCAATCCTGACAATTTTCAGGATTTGATCATAGGAGACATCAATGAGAATGGTTCCTTCTTTGTTGACCGCGTATACGGCATTGTCGATCAGGTTGATAAAGGCCTGTTTCATATGCTGATGATCCAGTTTCAAAAAAGGGATATCCTTTCCAAAGCGAGACTGGATATCCACCCGTTCAAGCCCTTCTCTATACAATACAATGGTTTCAAGGATGACGTTTTCAATCCTGTCCTTGGAAAAATTGGTGTCCGGGAATCTGGCAAAGGCGGAGAACTGATTCACCAGGTTCCGGATCAGATCCACATGTTCCACAATGGTATCAGCGCATCCGGTAAAGACATCATCATTGATCTGTTTTGCGTATCGGCGCTTAAGCCGCTGGGCAGATAATTTTATGGGGGTGAGGGGATTTTTTACCTCATGGGCAATTCTGCGGGCCACTTCCCGCCATGCAACCATGCGCTGGGCTTTTTCAAGTTCCGTGACATCATCAAAGACCAGTACGGCTCCGATACTATGGTCTGCATCATTTTTTAAGGTGCTGTAATGCAGGGAAAAATGTTTGGGAACACCGGATATGCTTGCGGAAACAGGGACTTCCATGTTTTTCATGCCCCGGATGGCCTGTTCATATATTTTATTGGCAGTTTCAAGATATTCCCCTTTCAGCACCTGCCTGAAGTTTTTGTTCAGGATATTCTGGCCATTGATACCCAGCATGGATTCCGCAGCCTTGTTAATGGTGGTGATGGTCCCGGCATTATCAATGGAAACAACGCCTGCGGAAATGTGTTTCAGAACAATTTCAATATACTGCCGGCTTTTTTCCAGCTCTGAGTTCTGTTCTTTGAGCATTTCCCCTGACAGGGCAATCTGTTCCCTTCCTGCTGCCAGCTGGCGGGTCATGGAGTTAAAGGATTTGATCAGGGTGCCCAGTTCATCATCGGTTTGAAAGTCAATCTGGTAATTGAAGTCTCCTGCTGCGATTCGCTGGGTGCCTTCTGCAAATTTCATGATGGGGATGGTAATGGATTTGGCCATTTGAAATCCGAACCAAATGGCACAGAAGATTACCAGAAGCGCCACAATGGACAGGGCAATATAATAGGAAATCTGGGCCGGTTTTTTGGTCAGTTTGAGCTGCTGGTATTCTTCCACCCCTTTTAGGATTGCTTTGAGGTTTTCCGACAACTCCGGGGATACCAGGGTGGTGACAACAATAAACCCTTGGGCTTTTGACGGCTCCACACCAAAGGGAATGGTTGAAATGGTCCGTAAAAATTCCCCTTCTTCAATGGTCTGGTAAATGGTGTTGCTGACTTTGTCCAAGGGGATCTGGGTCAGGTCGTCGGTGGTTAGAAGCCCAAAGTAAAGGGGTTCCAATTCATTGGCCAAAGACAGGCATACCCGTTTGGCATCCGGCGTGTAGACTTCAATGCCATGGCGGTTAAACGCCCGTTGGACCACCTGGGCATAGCGGGTCAGTTTTTTCTGATTGTCCTCCAGCAGCAATTGTCTTGAGTCTATCTGAAAGGCCGCCCTTTTGGCAGAGAATTCATTTTGGACTTCAATATATTGATATAATTTTTGACCCACGGCCAGGGAAGAGTCCAGGGTCTGTTCCACGGGTGCATTGAACCAGAAAGCAATGGAGGTTGAGATGAATTGGATGGAAAAAAAGAAGAGAACCGTTGTGGGCAGCAGGGCCAGAATAATAAAGGCGGTGACCAGTCTTGTTTTTAGTTTGGATCCGAGAATATTGTTCTTTTTTTCATAATACAGCTTTGCAAGGTTCCGGAAGACCAGCAGGAACAGAGTTAACAGCAGCAGCAGGTTGATATTGATCAGGATGAACATGAGCACGGTGCTGGACAGGGAAAAATCTGTTCCAAAGGGGGCGAGTCTCGTTTCGACAAGAGTAAGGCCCGCAACAAGGATCAGAATGGCCAGGATAAGGAATCCTTCCCGTTTTCTTCTGGATCTTCTTTGAACTGAATTTTCTTGTATTTCGCTCATAAACTTGTTGATATGGGAGGTGGTGACACGGTTAATATGTAAAGTTTATCAGGTACCAGTCTGTTTCAAAATCCCAGAACGATACAAAAAATAAAACATAATGTAGGGATAAAGGCAGTGTGACCTTGTCCAGTTCCGCTTTAATCCGGATCTGATATTTATCTCCTTTGACCAGGTTTTCCAAAGGAATGACACGAAGATTGTCCACATCGGTCATCCAGGATTTGGCCTCTTCAAAGGATTTTGTTACGCTGGGTTTTGCATCTTTCCAGGGCCGCACAACCGAGAATTCCTCTTTCAGAGAATTGTACTTAACCGTGGACTTTATCTGGACATCGGCGATGTTCTTGTCAAACCATGAATTGCTGGTTTTATAAAGGGAAACATAAAAAGAGAAAGTGGTGGGGATACCCTTTTGAACCGCCTGATTGATTTTTTCGGTAAACGCGTTTTTAACTTCAAAATAGGTCAGAAGGTCATCCCGTGTGTTGGCAAGCTTGATATTGGCAAGAACGGCATTGCTGTCCGCCAGTAGGGTCATGGGAAGGAGCAGATTGATCCAGAGAATAAAAACAAGGGGAGCCAGATATCGTTTTGAAGGCAACAATATTTTCATGGTCAGGTATCCTATATAATTTTTGCAGGTCCGGTTTCCCAGGAGTCTTTATTCTCAAGAAAGGTTTTAATGAACAAATGGTTCAGGGTGTGCCCGGACTTGTGGGTAATAATATGTCCCTGGATGGGCATGCCCAGAAGTGAAAAATCCCCCAGACTGTCCAGAAGTTTGTGCCGGACAAATTCATCAGGGTAGCGCAGCCCCTCTTCATTTAAAATTCTATCTTTATCAATAACGATGGCATTGTCAAGACTTCCTCCCTTCCCAAGGCTGAATTTTCTCAAAAGTTCAAGATCCTGGATAAAGCCAAAGGTCCTGGCACGACTGACCTCTTGTTCAAAATTGTTTTTTGCCCGGTCATAGGTGATGGTTTGTCGTCCGATCAGGGGATGGGGAAACTCAATGGAACAGGTTATTTTAAAACAGGGTTCCGGCAGAACCATTACGGATTTGTCCTGATCTTGAACCTGGATGGGTTTTTTTACAATGATAAAATGTTTGGGCGCTTCCTGGTAGATAAAACCTGCGGCTGTTAAAAGCCGTGTAAAATCCTTGGCACTTCCGTCCATGATGGGCATTTCATAGTCATCTACTTCCACAAGGGCATTGTCTATGCCAAGGCCGGCAAAACTGGCCATGAGATGCTCAATGGTGGAAACAATGGCACCATTGGTGCCCAGAACCGTTGCCAGGCTGGTATCCACCACCAGTTTGAACAGGGCCTGGATGTCTTGGGTGCCCGGCAGGTCCACCCGCCGGAATTTGATGCCGTGATTTTCCCTGGCCGGTTTGATGGTGATATTGGTCCGTTTTCCCGAATGAACTCCTGTACCGGACAGGGCAACATTTTGTGCAAGGGTCTTTTGTCTGTAATATGTATCCATATGATTAATTGTGTGTCACAATTTCCTTTAAAATTTTTGTGGTATATATATCTGTTTTTTATACACAAAGCAAAACAAATGAGAAAATTCTTTGGTTAATTCTCATTTTTTGATAGATAAAAGTAAACCAGCTAATTGTAACTTTGTGTTTTCGGGGGGTGGGTGTGATTGCACGGGTTAATTCATGCGCAGTTTGCGGTATAGACGCAATGGTTGTGGAAGTGGAGGTGGATATTTCCTTTGGTCTGCCGGTTTTTAATATGGTGGGCCTGGCTGAAACAGCCGTCAGAGAAAGCAAGGAACGGGTAAGGACCGCCATTCATAATTCCGGGTACACCTTTCCCATGGACCGGGTGGTGATCAACCTGGCGCCGGCAGATATCAAAAAAGAAGGCACCGGACTTGACCTGCCCGTGGCACTGGGTATTTTGGCAGCATCCGGTCTGATCCCAAAACAGACCCCCTTGCCCTGGCTGATCTTGGGGGAGCTCTCTCTGGATGGGCGGGTAAAGCCCGTAAAAGCTGTTTTACCCTATGCCCTGGCTGCCAGGGAAAATGGATTCAAAGGCGTCATCGTCCCCAAAGAAAATGCCGACGAAGCGGCCATGGTGACAGATATTGATGTTTTACCGGTCAGTCACCTCGCCCAGGCGGTTGATTTTTTTTCAGGATTTTTACAGATTGCGCCCCATAGGGTAGACCCTGGGATGTTTGCGCGCCGGCCTGACGCGGCAAATCCCAAGGATTTTGCAGATGTCAGGGGGCAGGCCCATGTCAAAAGAGCCCTGGAAATAGCGGCTGCAGGCAGTCACCACGTATTGATGACAGGACCTCCCGGGTCCGGGAAAAGCATGCTGGCCCAGAGGATTTCCACCATCTTACCCCTGCCGACCTTTGGCGAGTCCCTGGAAATCGCCCGGATATATTCGGTGATGGGCCTTGTGGGAAAAAACTTTCCCGTTTTAGGCGGCCGTCCCTTCAGGGCCCCCCACCATACCATCTCCGATGCAGGGATGGCGGGAGGCGGACCCCGGCCGGTTCCCGGAGAAATCAGTCTGGCCCACCACGGTGTGCTTTTTCTGGATGAATTGCCGGAATTTAAGAGAAATGTGCTGGAAGTGTTGCGTCAGCCCATGGAAGAAGGGCAGGTGACCATTGTAAGGGGCGGGGTAAAGGCAACCTACCCCTGCAGGTTCATGCTGGTGGCAGCCATGAATCCCTGTCCCTGCGGAAATTTTGGGAATCCCCTCCAGGAATGTTCCTGTGCCGGCCCCCAGATCCTGCGGTATCGGTCAAAAATATCCGGCCCGCTGTTGGACCGCATTGACATTCAAATTCAGGTGCCCCAGGTTTCCTATGATGAGATGGCAGGGGAAAGCCCATCTGAATCTTCTGCGACCATTCGCGCCAGGGTTGACGCGGCAAGGGCGATTCAGAACCAGCGATTTAAACGGTCGGGACTCATCTGCAATGCCAGGATGGGGCCACGCCTTCTGAAAAGGTTCTGCATTCTTGAGACAGACGCCCAATCCGTTCTTCACCAGGCCATGGACACCTTGGGCTTTTCTGCCAGAACCTTTAACAGCATTTTAAAGGTTGCCAGGACCATTGCAGATCTTGCCTGCGAAAAGCAGATCGGCCGCCAGCATATTCTTGAGGCAATCCAATATAAAAGTTGTGGCCGGCGTGATGGGCCGGCATTTTGATATCAAGGAGCAGTCCATGGAGAAAAAAATGGAAATTTATAAGAGACGTCTTATCTAAACCGGAGTTTTATGCCGGTACCGGCTTCCTTGACAATAAATCCCAGGGGGGCCAGCAGTCCAAAAATCGGTCGTCCAAAATAAAACACTTCCTGTGCAACCGAAAGATGAAATTCACCCACAGCCTTTATGCGGTGGGCAATCTCTTTGTTACAGATCTGCTCAAGTTTTTTCACCCTCTTTTTGGAGGGGCGGGAGAGGGCCTCCAGATCCGGCAGGGGAAACAGCAACTCATGGGCAATCAGCTGTTCTCTCATGGGATCATTTTCTTTCACCACGTCAAGCCTTGAAACGAGGTTTTTGCCGGCAAGTTTGAGGCTTTCTTCTGTATCCCAGCACTTCAGGGCACCGCAGGAAAGGGGGCGATTGTCGTATCGGGTGCATTTCCTGCTGGTTTTATTGTAAAAGGTACAGGCCCATGATCCTTTTGTGCCCTTGATTTTTAGAAATTCTGTTTTTGCCGGTTTAATGGTATTTGTGGCCGGATAATGGACCAGCTCCCCCTTTCTGATGGTGATGAGGTCTTCAACGGATAAGCTTCCTTTTTCTATTAACGGCAGATCCTGGTGGTGCAATGCAGGACCTCCTTTTTCACAGCAGGTGCCGCATTGTGTACACTCTTTTAGGTGTGTCATTGGAATCATATCCCGGTAAATAGAATTTTTAAAATAGCAGGCATTCCCTGCAAGGTGTCTAAGAATAGTTCTTATACCCTTATTCTCTTTGTCTGTATAGCGGTTAAATCCTTGAAGATAAAAGAACGCATATCAATGGTTTACAATCTGTTACAAGGGCTTATAATAGAAACCATGCTATTGTTTAACCACCTGCCTCTGGCCGGATAAAAATCACCCTATGGATAAGAAAGACTTAAGTGGATAAAAAATACGTAAGGCGAACACAATTATGATAAAAAAAGATATTTTTGACAAAGATGTAAAAGCGCAATTCAAAGCCGCTGCCAAAGACCGGATGTATCGGTTTCTCATGGCCGGCGGCATGATTAAGGGGGCGGTGGTCCACACCACCCGGATGGTCAATGAAATGCGGGCCAACCACGGACTTGGGCCCCTGGAAACACTGGTTCTGGGCCAGGCCTATATTGCCACGACCCTCATGTGTGCAAGCCTTAAGGGCAAGGACAGGATCAGCATGAATATCCGGTGTTCAGGACCTGCCCAGGGACTGGATGTGGAAGCCAATACCTTTGGGGAGGTCAAAGGATCCCTGAAAACCAATGAGATCCTGCTGGAAGACCCCAAGCAGATTAAATCTCTGTCCAGCCTGTTTGGTGCCGGGTTTTTAACCATAACCAAATATCTTGAGGATGCAAAAAACCCCTATTCCGGTCAGATCACCCTGGAACACGGCAGTATTGCCGAGGATCTGGCCGCTTATTTCCTAAGATCCGAGCAGATTCCCACGGGCTTCAAGCTGAGCCTGTTTTTTAATGAGAAAGAGGAGGTGACCGGTGCTGGCGGTATTTTTCTCCAGGCCATGCCAGGTGTTTTGCCGGAACAGGTCATTGAGGCGGAAAACAGGATCCAGCAGATTCATTCCCTGGGGGAAGCCTTTGCCAGGGGAGACGCTCCTGAACAGCTCATTGAAAAAGAGTTCTCCAGCCTGTCGCCTCGGTTTCTGGACAATTCCCGGGTGGAATTTTTCTGCCGGTGTACCCGGAAGAGAATGGAAGACTATCTTAGAAACCTGTCAGCCCATGATATGGATGAGATAAGGGCAAAAGGGCCTTTCCCCGTTGAAGCCAGGTGCCATCATTGTAATACACTATACCAATTTTCCAAAGATGATATGATGTCCTTTTAATCATGCGCATCGCTGTTATTTCCGACATACACAGCAATATGGAAGCATTTTCGGCTGTAATGGCGGACATTGCAATTGCCGGTGTTGACCAGGTGGTATCCCTGGGAGATAACATTGGGTATGGACCGGAACCCGAACAGGTGATTCTGGCGTTAAAGCGGCAGCGAATTTTCTCGGTCATGGGAAACCATGAACGGGCCCTGGTGGATGAAAATTTTTTAAGGCCTTTTAATCCCCAGGCCAAAAAAGCCCTTATGATCAACCGGCAATTGATGTCACAAGCTTCCATTGACTATCTGTCTACCCTTCCCCTCTTTCTGGTCCACCATGGTGCGCGATTTGTACACGGAGCCCCCCCGGATCTTGTGGACCGGTATATTTTCAAGGAAAAGACAACCTGTCTTCTCCACACCATGGACGCCCTGAAAGAGAAGATTTGTTTTGTGGGCCATACCCATGAACTCATGGTTTACGAGATGGTCCCAGGAGGGGTGAAAAAGAAAAACTTTACAAAATCAAGAGTTTTCCTTGCAAAAGAATATAAATATATTATAAATACCGGTAGTGTTGGACAGCCACGTGACGGCTATAATGAAGCTAACTATGTTGTATGGGATTCTGTGGAGAATACCATTGAGCCACGGTTTGTGTCCTATGATATACCCAAAGTGATAAGAAAAATGAAAAAGGCCGGTATTCCCATTCAGTATGCGCTCCTGCTTAAAAAAGCCGGCAACAGATACTAACCCTTAAATAAAAGAAAGGCCAAAGATCATGTGCAATAATTGTAACGAACATTCTCACCACCACCACCCTGAGATTGTTCAGCTTATGCCCGTTCAAAACAACCTGTATGCAGTTTACAAGACAAAAACGCCCCTGGAATTTGCAGTTGAAAAAGGGAAAGGCGATATCAGTCTTGTCTCTGTCCTGTTCATGGGACTGATCCGCCATGGTGAGAAAACCATGGTGGAAGGCTTTTTTGCCGGTGGTTCCATTAACTCCTGTGAAGATGTGGAAGGATTCAAGGGATACGCTTCCTCCCTTGAAGATGCGGAAAAATTGTACGCTTAAGTCTCGTGTAAAACGTCTCAAATCAAGGAGAACAAATGCATAAACTTTTAAATGACAGCCCGGGTGAGAAAATAATGCTCCTGGGGAACGAAGCCATCGCAAGGGGCGCCATTGAGGCAGGCGTGGCATTTGCCACCACCTATCCGGGTACCCCTTCTTCTGAAATCTCTCTGAATCTTTTCCAGATGTCCCAAGAATCGGATCTGTATTTTGAGTACAGTACCAATGAAAAGGTGGCTCTGGAGGTTGCGGCTGCGGCTGCAAACTCCGGTCTTCGTACCTTTTGCATGATGAAGCATGTTGGGGTGAACGTAGCGGCTGATCCGCTGATGACACTGGCCTATGTGGGGGTCACCGGCGGCATGGTCATCTTGAGTGCAGATGACCCGGCCATGTTCTCCAGCCAGAACGAGCAGGACAACCGGTATTATGCAAAGTTCGGCGGTTTCCCCATGCTCGAACCCTCTTCGGTGGCAGAAGCAAAGGAGATGATAAAAGAAGCCTTTGAGCTGTCGGAAGCCCTTGGCCAGCCCGTTTTGTTGAGGACCACCACACGGATCAACCACTCCAACGCATTTGTGACCCTTGGCAATATACAAAAACCCCATACAAAGGGCCGGTTTATCCGGGACCCCTATCGGTGTGTTACGGTTCCCAATGTTTCCCGCGGACTCCATGTCAAGTTGCTGGAAAAGCTGGAAAAAGCAGGTCAATTGGCCGAGTCTTCCAAATTTAATTTTGTCCAGGGCAAGGGCAAATTTGGCATCATCACCAATGGGGTGAGCTTCCATTATGCAGAAGATGCCGTAAAAGATCTGGGTATGGAAGATCAGACCCGGATCTTGAGGATCGGATTTTCCAATCCCCTTCCGGAACACCTGATAAAAAGCTTTTTGGCCGAGTGCGACAAGGTATTGGTCATTGAAGAGGGTGAGCCTTTCATGGAAGAAGCCGTTAAAGCCTTTGGCCAGGAAGCTTCCATCGTCATTCCCATAAAGGGCAAATCCAAGGAACTTTTTTCCCGGCTGTTTGAATATGACCCGGCCATGGTCCGGAAAAATATTGCCCAGTATTTTGGCATTGCGTATACCCCGGCCCCGGGGATGGATACCTCGGATGTGCCGGAAATTGCCATGCGGCCTCCCAATCTTTGTTCGGGATGTTCACACAGGGCAACCTTCTACGAAATAAAGCGGGCGGCCAAAGAGATGGAAATGGACATCATCTGTCCCACGGACATCGGATGCTATACCCTGGGGTTTCTGCCTCCCCTGAACATGGGTGATTTTGTCATCTGCATGGGATCTTCGGTCAGTACCGCCTGCGGTTTCGGCCAGGCAACCGACCAGAAAGTGGTCTCGTTTATAGGCGACTCCACCTTTTTCCACTCGGGCATCACAGGTCTTGTGAATGCGGTTTTCAACCGTCATAATTTTACCCTGGTCATCCTTGAAAATGATATTACGGCCATGACCGGCCACCAGCCCCATCCGGGTGTTGATATGAATCGGTTTGGCCTTGACACCTACGGCCGGGTGAACATTGAAACCCTGGTCCGGGCCCTGGGGGTGGAACATGTATCCATCGTCAAACCCTTTAAGGTGCAAAAGAGCATCGAGGTTATCAAGGAGGCCCTTGCATTCAAAGGGGTTTCCGTAATCATATCCCAGGAACCCTGTATTCTTTTTGCCAAGAGCATCAAATTGAAAACGGCCAGGCCTTTCATGGTCTCGGATAAATGTACAGACCACAAAGACTGTATCAACGGCATTGCCTGCCCTTCTTTTTATATTGAGGACGGCCGGGTGAAAATTGATGCCGATACCTGTGTGGGCTGTGCCCTTTGCGCCCAGATCTGTCCTGAAAATGCCATCAGGCCCTTGAAAAAATAACCCTAAGAAAAGGATACCAAAAAGATATGGAAACAACCAGGCTTGTAATTGTAGCCGTTGGCGGACAAGGCAATCTTCTGGCTTCCAAGGTGCTGGGTGAAGCTGCTTTGATTTCAGGGGTGCCGGTACGAATGAGTGAGATACACGGTATGGCCCAGCGCGGTGGTGTGGTGGAATCGGCCATTGTGTTCGGGGATGCAACAAGCTCGATCATTTCAGACGGGGAAGCCGATATTCTCCTGGGCTTTG
This sequence comes from Desulfobacula sp., assembly GCA_013792075.1. Taxonomy (GTDB): domain Bacteria; phylum Desulfobacterota; class Desulfobacteria; order Desulfobacterales; family Desulfobacteraceae; genus NBML01. The sequence continues at coordinate 39,501 of VMSR01000072.1, read as the reverse complement.
AACCGGCCGAAACCCTTCGCGCCATCAAGCGGTGCAGCAAAAAAACAATGGTGATCACCAACACCGCAACCCTGCCGCCCTTTACCGTGGGTATCGGCAAAGGGGCATATCCTGAGGTGGCGGAAATCAAGCGTCTGCTTGCGGCCAAGACCGCAGGGCTTGTCGCCTTTGACGCCATGAAACTTGCCAGGGAAGCCGGCAGCCCCATGAGCGTCAATATTGTGCTTTTGGGAGCCCTTATCCAGACCGGGGCCTTGGGGTTTACAAAGGAAAATGTGGTTGAGGCCATCCGCCGAAGGACCAAGTCCTCCTTTCTTGAAAAGAATCTTGTTGCCTTTGAACTTGGGATTGAGGCGGCCAAGACACGTTAATTTCAGAAGGATCAACGGGAAAAGCAATAAAAATATTTTAGGGCTTTTTCCGTTGATATTCTGCCGGGAACACCCGGCTGATTTTTCAGGATACCCAGCCGGGCAGTGGAAGGAAAAAACTTAAGGTGAACATGCAAACAAAAGAGGCCGGACCACGGGTCCATGTGATAAATGGTCCGAATTTGAATATGCTGGGCAAACGGGAACCCCATCTGTATGGATCCCTTGGCCTGGATGAGATCAATCGGGGGCTTGGAACTGCCGCAAAGGCGTTGGGCCTGGAACTTGATTTTTTCCAGTCCAACCATGAAGGGGTGATTCTGGACAGAATTCACAAAATTTTTGAAGAAAATCCCGCCGGTATTATCATCAACCCCGGTGCCCTGACCCATACCTCCGTGGCATTGCGGGATGCGCTGCTCCTATTGTCCTGTCCCATTGTGGAGGTCCATTTGTCCAATATTCACAAGCGGGAGCCCTTCCGTCACACATCCTTTCTGGCGGATATTGCCACGGGCCATGTCATCGGATTCGGTCATTACGGATATCAGATGGCCCTGGCTGCCGTTCATCAATTGTTAAAAGCCTAAGTGATGTGACCATGCCACGGCTGCTGATCCTTTGTGCCACCCAATTTGAGATGGCCCTGTTTTTGGATCGTCATCCACAACTGGTCAAGGAAAAGACCCCATCCCACTTGACCCTGTATTCCGGGGTCCTGGGTCAGACATTTGTTGATTGTGTGATTTCAGGACCCGGGGTTTTTAATACAGTCCATGCGCTGACCGTCTATCTTACCCAGAAAAGGCCAAGTATGATTCTCCACACCGGCATTGCCGGCGTCTTTGCCCCATCCGGATTCGGTATCGGGGATATCGGTATTGCCGCCCGGGAGCAATATGTCCATACCGGGGTGGGATGCGACACCCCAGAGTATGCCCCCTTGCCCTTTGAGCTCATTTGCGGTCAGCCCTTAACCCGCCAGGGTATCTACCCGGCTGATGCAAAGCTTTTAGAACCCTATCGCGGGCTTTTCAGCCGGGAAGTTGCCGGCGCCATTGCCCTGGGCAATTTTATTACGGTTTCCTCCATCACCCCCTCCTTTGCCCAGGCCCAAAAACTGTATGATCGCTTTTCTCCTGTCATGGAGGCCATGGAAGGGGCGGCCGCCTTTCATGTGGCGGCCCTGTATAAGGTTCCTGTCATTGAAATCCGGGCTGTCTCAAATTTTGTAGGGGAACGGGACAAGGGTAAATGGGATTTTCCGCTGGCCTGTGAGCGGATCTGTCAGATCTGCCGCATGGTCCTCACCCATCCGATTTAACGCGCGCCGGCCTTTTTTGAAATAAGGTAGTGGACCCTGATCGTCTCTGTTGTTTTCAGCCTGAGGGATGCCGGTTTCAGAACCGGAATCGCAACAATGGTGCCCGGTTCGGTCAGGTCACTCAATGAAAGCTGTTCGGTAAAAATTGTGGCAATCTCTTTTAATGCAAGCCCTCCGCCGGTGACCAGAACTTTTTGGGGGATCACCCTGGCCTGGGTCATGATCAGTCCCTTGGGCAAGGTGCCCACCCAATGGGGCTGGACGAAAAGTTCTTTTTCAACCAGGGCGTCCAGGGTGATCTCCAGTACGGAAGGCTCTATTTTTTTGAGCCGTATCCCCGGGGGAAGCATGATGTTTTCCCGGGTGACGGGCAATTTGTTCGTGCCGACCACAGACTGGAGCAAATTTAGTTTTATATTGATCTGTTCGGGTTTGACCGCATTGATCAAGGTTCTTGCCCCGCTGATCTGCAATTTTATATTGGAAGCAGAAGAAGAGATGATTTCCATTCGCTGGTCTGGTTTTATAAATTCCACCGGCACTTCATAGGTGGCAAGGGTTTCCATTCCCTTTGAAAAACTGAGCCATATTCCTGTGAAACACAAAAGGCTGATCAATCCGGCTGCAAAAAGCTCTATGGCCTGGTTTCGGATGCCTTTCGGGGCAGACTCATCGCCGGCATGTTCCTGGAGCAATTTTCCCAGGGCCAGTCGGTTGTGGACCCCATGGATTTGGTTTTCCTTGAACAGGGTTATCTCTCCCCGTTCTTCTGACACAACAATTACCAGGGCATCGGTGAGTTCTGCAAGTCCGCATGCCGCCCTGTGCCGGGTTCCGAAAAAAGAGGGCAGGTCCTTGCTTTTTGACAGGGGGAGAATCACTCCTGCGCTGATGATCCGTTCCCCCTGCAGGATGGCGGCACCGTCATGGAGGGGATTGTCGGACCAGAAAACACTCACCAGCAGTTCCTGGGACAGCCTTCCCCTTATGGGAATTCCGCCTTGAACCACACTGTCTATGCCCTGCTTTAGGGGCAGCACGATCAAGGCCCCTATTTTTTTTCGGGCCAGCTCGTAGACACTTTCCACAATGATATTCAAAGGGGTATTAAATTGGTACCGGGGAATTCCCCATAAAAATGATTTTAGGTTTTTGGTCTGGAGAACGCTGGCGATCTCATTTCTGAAAACAATGATGACAATCAGTGCAGCCACGGTAATAATGCCCTGCATTGCCCAGTTGGTTATGATAAGGCCCAAAGAAACGGCGACCTGGCTTACGGTCCAGAGTACGCAAATGGTCAAGATGGCCCGGATAATATTGGTTCCCCTGAACAGCACATAGAGCCGAAATAAAATATAGGCGTTCAGCAGGATATCCAGTCCGTCCTGCCAGCGAAATCCCGAGAACAAATCAAAAAGAGCTTCCATTGTCAATCAACTATGCTGAATCGTAGGGTTTGTAACAGGGTGTCCTCTGCAGTGCGGATCTCAACACGCCAGGGACCTTTATCCGCATCCCTGAGCTGTATCCTGCTGAAAGAAGACCATTTCGGCGGCATCAGGGTCAACTGCATGGTAAAAATCAATTGATCCCGTTTATACCATTTGTGAAAGACAATTGTTTTCTGAACAACCGGATCGAAATTTGAAAAACAATAAACCTCTCCCTGGGAGATTGAAAAGACCACTGCCGGATTAAGGGGTTTAAACGTTTCAATGGATTCGCACATGACCGCCTGGGTCATCACCATTGTCCCGTTTGCCTGCTGTGGACAGACACTTGTTGTGAACGATACTCCCAGAACCATAAAAAAAACCAGCAGAGCTGGTATCCGGTATTTGTTCGACTTTTTTGTCAAAATTATTTTCATAAGATTTACTATAGCGTAATTTTTAATTTTTTAAAGACAAAAATCAATATTTGTGTCCCCAAAACCAAGATTTATGATTGCCCGGGTTTCGGGCGTGCGGCTGATGACCTTTCCCCTGCGGATGACAAACAGTCTGGCCGGGCGAAGCCGGATACATTCCTGCCGGGAAGATGCCTGGAGGATCACCATGTCTGCATTGCACCCAGGGGCAAGGCCGTAGTTTTCAAGATTCAATGTCTTGGCTGCATTAAAGGTGATGCCGTCAAACAAAGCAGCCTGCTGGTCAACACCTGTCATGTGCAGGGCATGTGCCCCCATGTGGACCACCTCCAGCATGTCATGGGTTCCCATGGGGTACCAGGGGTCCATCACATCGTCATGGCCAAAGCTGACATTGATTCCTGCTGCCAGAAGTTCCGGCACCCGCATGAGCCCCCTTCTTTTGGGATAGGCATCATGGCGTCCCTGGAGATTCATATTCACCAGCGGGTTGCAGATACAATTCATCCCGGCCTCTGCCATTAAGGGGAAAAGCTTGGTCACATAATAATTGTCCATACTATGCATGCTGGTGAGGTGGGAGCCTGCCACCCTTCCTTCAAGTCCCAGGCGTTGGGTCTCATGGGTCAGGGTTTCAATGTGGCGGGAATGGGGGTCGTCGGATTCATCACAATGCATGTCCACCATCAGCCCCCGCTGTTCTGCCAATTCGCAGAGCAGACGAATGGACTCTTTTCCCTGATCCATGGTCCTTTCAAAATGGGGGATACCCCCCACCAGATCCACCCCCATATCCAGGGCGCGCTTCAAAAGGGCCATGCCGTTCTTTGACCGAAGGACCCCGTCCTGGGGAAATGCCACCAGCTGAAGATCTATAAAGTCTTTCATTTCCCGGCGAAGCTCAAGGAGAACGTTAACGGCCATGAGACTTTCGTCCGTGGTGTCCACATGGCTTCGGACGGCAAGGTTGCCCTTGGCAATGGACCAGTACAGCAGTTTTTTGGCCCTTTCCTTAATGGCTTCAGGCGTAAGGCTTGGCTTTAGTTCTCCCCATATCCGGATTCCCTCCAGCAGGGTACCGGTCCGGTTGAATCGGGGCATACCCATGGAAAGGGTGGTGTCCAGGTGCAGGTGGCTGTCGATGAAGGGAGGACTTACAAAAAATCCTTTTGCATCAATGGTTTCTTTGGCACTGGACTCAATTTTCGGAGCCACTTCAAGGATTTTTCCCTCCTTGCAGGCAATCTGCACAAGGTCTTTTTGGCCGCAGATAGTTGCATTTATGATCAGCAGGTCAAGAACCATCTTACCGTTCTCCTTTTCTAAAAGGTATCAGCAAGGCGTTTGGATACGCAGCCTTTCTGGACATGATAACAAGGGCAACAATGGAAAAGACATAGGGCAGCATGAGGTAAAACTGGTAGGGGATTGCCATGCCGGCCTGTTGCTGGACCCGCATCTGGATGGCGTCAAAGGCGGCAAAAAGAAGGCACCCGGCCAGGGCCTTAAAGGGCTTCCAGGAGGAAAAAACCACAAGGGCGATGCAGATCCATCCCCGGCCGTTTACCATGCCGATATAATAGGCATCAAAGGCGGACATGGTGAGAAATGCCCCGCCAACGGCCATCATGGCGCTGCCGGCACAAACGGCAAGGGTGCGCAGGTAAAATACGTTCAGCCCTTGGGCCTCTACGGCCATGGGGTTTTCCCCCACCATGCGAAGGGCAAGTCCCAGGGGGGTTTTAAAGAGGACAAAGGCCACAAAAATAATGGCGGCAAGGGCCAGATAGGTAAGCGCAGTTTGGCTGAAAAAAATTTCACCCAAAAAGGGGATATCGCCAAGAAAGGGGATTTCCAGTGCTTGGAAAGGTACAATCTTGGGAGGTGTGGTGGCCTTGGGCAGGAGCATCCGAAAGACATAAGCACTCAGGCTGCTTCCCAGCAGGGTGATCCCAAGGCCTGTTACATGCTGTGAAAGTCCCAGGAAAACCGTAAACCCTGCGTGAAGCAGGCCGAACACGGCACCGATGAATGCGGCAAAAACAATCCCTGTCCACAGGCTGCCCCCCAGATACACCCACATCCATCCGCCCATGCATCCTGCGGCCATGATGCCTTCAATCCCCAGGTTTAAAACGCCTGCCCTTTCACAGATAAGTTCCCCCAATGTGCCGAAGATCAGCGGTGTTGCCATGCGGATGCAGGCCATCCAGAACCCTGTTTCCATAAAAAATCCCATCAGATCCATGCGGCCTAACCCCTTTTAATTCGGTATTTTGTGAGGAATACGGCCATAAGAACAGACAAGAGAGAGACGGCCGTGGTCACATCTGCAATATAGTTTGAAATGTTAATGGCCCGGCTCATAAAATCGGCTCCAATATAGATAATGGCCACAAAAATGGCACTGGCAACAATTCCCAAAGGGTTCAGGGCGGCCAGCATGGCCACCACAATGCCGGTGTATCCAAACCCGGGCGATAGATCCGTTGTAAGATAGCCTTTTACCCCGCACAATTCGCTGACCCCTGCCATGGCGGCAAGGCCGCCGCTCAATAAAGCCGTGCGGACGATGGTTCGGGTAATGGGCATGCCTGCAAAGGTGCTGGCCTTCAGGCCGGCACCCACCGCCCGCATCTCAAAGCCCCAGGTGGTGTATGCCATGAACCACCAGACAAACACAGCAGACAGAACCGCCACGGCAAAGCCCAGGTGAAGCCGGGTCTTTGCCAGGAGAATCGGCAGCATGGCAGCGTCCACTACCGGTGCCGACTGGGGCCAGCCCATGGACATGGGATCCTTCCAGGGTCCGAAAACCAGCCAGTTTACAAACAGCAGCACCACAAAATTAAGCAACAGGGTGGTGACCACCTCATCCACATTGAGATATGTTTTAAGCAGGGTGGGAACCAGCAGAAAAAGACCGCCTGCAATGGCGCCTGCCGCAAACAGATAGGGAATCATCACCAGAGGGGAAAGGTTTGCTCCCCTGGTTCCCAAAAGGACGGCCACACAGGCGCCGATGTAAAATTGTCCCTCCCCACCGATATTCCACAGCTTTGCCCTGAAGGCCACGGCAGCCGCAAGTCCGGTAAAGATAAGCGGGGTGGCCCGGGTCAGGGTTTCGCTCAGGGCAAATCTTGAACCAAGGGCTCCTTTTATCATGAGGTGCCACCCCTCAATGGGCGAGGCGCCGGCCCAGATGATCAGAACAGAGCAAACCGCCATGGCCACACCCACGGCAATCAAAATGGCAGCAGTCAGCCTCGGGATAGAGGTGTTTTCACGCAGTTCAAGTCTCATTTTTTTCTCCATCATGGAAGGCAGCCTGGCCGGACATGATCAAGCCCAGGTGTGCCCGGTCCACACTGTCCGCATCCTGGGAATCCGAAAGCCTGCCGTGGTACATGACACAAATTTTGTCGGCCACCTGGAAAAGTTCATCCAGATCCTCGGAGATGATTAGGACGCCGGCGCCATCTTCGGCTGCCTTTAAAAGCTGGCGGTGAACATGGGAAGCCGCCCCCACATCCAGCCCCCAGGTGGGCTGGTTGGCAAGGATGATTCTGGGAGACCCGGACAATTCCCTTGCCAGTATCAGCTTTTGCATATTGCCGCCGGACAGCTGGCGAACCTGCGTGTCAATGCCGGGACAGCGCACGTCAAATTTTTTAACCAGCCGGTTTGCCCGGGCTGCAATGGCCTTAAACTGCAGCAATCCTCTTTTTGAGAAGGGGAATTGCCCATAGTCCTTACTGGCAACATTTTCCATGACACTCATGTCGCTGATGAGGCCGGTTCCGGTTCTGTCATCGGGAATTCTTCCCACCCCTTCCGTGATCATGCGCCGGGGGCTTATATGGCTGACAACCTTTGAATCAAGAAGGATCTGGCCTTCATAGGTGGGGACAAGTCCTGAAATCATATCGGCCAGTTGGGACTGACCGTTACCTGAAACTCCGGCTATGCCGAGGATTTGGTTTGATTTGAGACTCAGGTTGAGACCTGTTAATGATTTTTTTCCATTTTTGTCAACCAGGGTAATATCCCTCAGGGAGAGCACCTCTTTGCCCGGGATCTGTCTTTGTCTGAAAATTTTTGGCAAGTCGCTTCCCACCATTGCCCTTGCAAGGGTTTTTGCATTTGTCTTGCAGGTTTCGGACGCAAACACAACCCGGCCCCGGCGCAAGACGATACACCTGTGGCTTGCCGCCAGTACTTCCCGCATTTTGTGGGTAATAAAGATAACACTCAAGCCTTCTTTTACCAGGTGTGAGAGTGTCTCAAAAAGGCTGTCGGATTCCTGGGGGGTCAGCACAGCCGTCGGCTCATCTAAAATCAGGATTCTGGCATCCCTGTAAAGCACCTTCAAGATCTCAACCCGCTGCTGTTCTCCCACGGAAAGATCCTTTACAAGGGCCTTGGGGTTAACGGTCAGCCCAAAGCGTTCCATGAGAGCGTTTAATTTTTTTTTTGCTTTCCCGGGGTTGCTTTTAAGGCATGTCAGGGACTCGGTGCCCAGCATGATATTCTCCAGAACCCCCATGTTGCCGGCAAGGGTAAAGTGCTGGTGCACCATACCGACACCGGCTTTAAGGGAAGCCCTTGGGGAACCTTCCACAAGTTTTTTCCCAAAGACCTCAATCGTTCCGCTATCTGCAACATAATGGCCGAACAATATGGACATCAGGGTGGTTTTCCCTGCTCCGTTTTCACCCAAAAGGGCAACAATCTCACCTTTTCCAAGGGAGAAAGAGATATCCTCGTTGGCGACAATTGTGCCGAAACGTTTGGTGATGTGGGACACTGTGAGTATGGCGTCATTCATATGAAAAAATGACCTGTGGCCCGGGGGACCACAGGTTTCCGGTATTGCAACTGCCTAGAAGCTTGATTTGGGTTCTTCGTCATTGATTTCAACGACAAAGGATCCGTCCTTGATGGCCTTTCGGGTATCCTGCACCAGGGCTTTGATATCCGTGGGAATCTTGTCTTCAAATTCATAGAAAGGCGCCAGAAAGGCCCCGCCTTTTCCCATCATGGTCCATTCCTTGTAGTCCTGGGCTGTGAATTTGCCCTCTTTGACAAGGGAAATCGCTTCATTTATAGCGTTGTCCATATTCCAGAGAGCCGAGGTTACCACAATATCCTTCCCGTTCTCTTCTTTGTTCATGTCATTTACATTGCCAAAGGCAAGGATTGCTTTTTCCCTGGCTGCATCCACAACGCCTGCGCGTTCGGCATAAAGGATATCAACACCCGATTCAATTTGGGCATATGCAAATTCCTTTGCTTTTGGGGGATCATACCAGGAGCCGATGAAAGATACCTTGAACGCGACATCAGGGTTGACAGATTTTGCGCCGGCCATGAATGCATGGAAAAGACGGTTGACCTCGCCGATGGGATAGCCTCCCACCATGCCGATTTTATTGGTTTTTGTCATCTTGCCGGCGATCATGCCCATGAGGTAACAGGGTTCATGGATATAGTTGTCAAAGACGGACAGGTTCGGCTCCGCAGGTCCAAAGGTATCTCCCATGAGATAGGCAACCTTTGGGTAGTCTTTGGCCACCTTTCGAACATCCCGGGATATGCCGAAGGCCTCACCCACAACAAGGTTGACCCCTTTTTCGGAATATTCCCGAAGCACCCGGATATAATCTGTGTTGGACACCTTCTCCGAATACACATACTCGATCTTGCCTTCATCGGCTGCCTTCTGGAGGGCCTTGTGAAGACAGGCATCCCATTTCTGCTGAATGGGCTGGGTGTATATCCCCGCTACTGTGATTTTTTCAGAGGCAAAGGAATTTGCCGCAAAAAGAGCAGTACCCAAGATCAGGATACCGGCAACAATGGATAAATGCTTCATAAAGAATCCTTTTTAAAAGAGAATGGTTAAAACTTAAACTTTCGGGTCTGAACGCATGTAACTTTGTCATCATCAAAAGCTGATTTGGTCAGCGGAATTTAGCATGTTGCGGGTCAAATTACAACCAAATCCAATTGAGAAAAGAAATGGATTTTGACCGTTTTGTAATTTTGCCAGGCGGCAAATGACATATTTGTAAAACACATGGAAGAATGAATTTTTGGGATATAGAACCATTTAAAAACCTTCCGTAAATAAATCCTGGAACATCAATTCCGGGGTGACGGCTAATTTTTACTCTTTTAAAGGGGGTGTCAAACTGGTAATAAGAGTTACACATGGAGATAGCAAAAAGAAAAATTTTAAAAAATGCCGATGCTGGCTTTTTTTTTCTTTCATGGGATGACGATTGATAATCCTGAAAAATGGAGCATAAACAAAGACCAAAAAGGGGAAGGTAAAATCATCATGGGCGGTTTTTTCGGATGCGCAGCAACCAGGTCATGCAACAAGGAACTCTTTTACGGAACCGACTATCTGTCCCATCTGGGAACCCGCCGGGGCGGTCTTGCCACAGTGGGAAAGGACGGGTTCCAGAGGTCCATTCACAGTCTTGAAAATGCATATTTCAGGTCGAAATTTGAGGCGGATATTGAGGGCCTGACCGGTCATATGGGGGTTGGCGTCATTTCAGATACTGATTCCCAGCCCCTTATCATCCATGGACATCTGGGAACATTTGCCCTGGTCATGGTGGGAAAGATCGTTAACCTGGAAGCGCTGGTCAGGGAGGCCCTTGGGCGGAAAGTCCATTTTGCCGAAACAAGCCAGGGGGAGATCAATCCCACCGAGGTTGCGGCTGCCCTGATCTGTGAAGCCCCTTCCTTTGAAGCAGGAATCAAAAATGCCCAGGACAAGATTTTAGGCTCCTGTTCCATGCTGGTATTGACAACAGCGGGTATTTTTGCCGCCAGGGACCGGTTGGGAAGGACCCCCATTGTGATTGGAAAGCGGGACAATGCCTTTGCCGCCAGTTCCGAATCCAGTGCATTTTCCAACCTGGGGTTTGAGCTGGAATACACGCTTGGACCTGGTGAAATTGTATTGGTGACGCCCGAGGGCATGGAGAAGATCCAGGCGCCCGGGGAAAAGATGCAGATTTGTTCTTTTCTGTGGGTATATTATGGATATCCGGTCTCTTCCTACGAAGGCATCAACACGGAACAGGTCCGGTATAATTGCGGCGCTGCCCTGGCCCGGAAGGAGACAAAAAAGGCCGATCTTGTGGCCGGTATTCCGGATTCTGGCATTGGTCATGCCATTGGGTTTGCCAATGAAAGCAAATTGCCCTATATGCGGCCCTATGTGAAATACACGCCCACCTGGGCCCGAAGCTTCATGCCCCAGAACCAGGCCCTGCGGGATCTTGTGGCAAGGATGAAGCTGATTCCCAACCGGGAAATTATCCAGGGCCGGCGGATCATCTTTTGTGACGACTCTGTGGTCCGGGGGACCCAGCTTCGGGACAATACCCAGATTCTCTATGAATACGGGGCAAAAGAGATCCACATGCGCATTGCCTGCCCCTGTCTGATTCATCCCTGTGAATTTCTCAATTTTTCAACCTCCAGATCCACCCTGGACCTTGCCGGGCGTAAAGCCATCTACGGCATAGAAGGAACCGAGGATATTGACCTTACAGAATACGCCATTGACGGATCTGAAAAGCACAGGGCCATGGTCGCATACATTGGAGAGCGTCTGGGGCTGACCAGTCTGAGGTACCAGACCCTCCCAGACCTGGTGGCGGCCATCGGGCTTCCCAAGGAAAAATTGTGTACCCATTGCTGGGATAATTCCAGTTATTACTAGAGGGGTAAAGGAGGTGACAGATGGGCTTGTTGTTTGTTGATTCACATTGTCATCTCCATGATGAAAGGGTTTTTCCGGATATGCAGCAACTTGTGGCCCGGGCCCGAAAAGCCGGTGTTCGCACCATGGTCTCCTGTGCCACCATGGAAGAAAATTTTGACAGGACCGCCGGACTGGCCGCTTCATATGGGGAGATTCTTCCCTGTTTTGGTATCCACCCCTGGTTTCTGGATAGCCTGTCCTGTGACTGGCAGCAGCGGCTTGAAACGTTTTTGACGGCCCATAGGTCGGGGATCGGTGAAACCGGGTTGGATTTCATGGACAAAAAGGCAAACCGGGATCTTCAGATCCGTGTTTTTTCCCATCACCTGAAGCTTGCCATGGACCTTGAAAGACCTATCAACATCCATATCCGCAAGGCCTGGGATACCTTTATCCATCTGCTGAAAAAAATGGGCCCCCTGAAAACCCCGGGCCTGATTCATTCATTTTCCGGGTCGGCAGACATGATTCCCCTGCTTGAAAAATACAATTTGTATATTTCTTTTTCAGGATCCGTGACCCGGCCCAATGCCAAAAAAGGGGTCAAGGCCTTGGGAGCTGTTTCAAGAACGCGGCTGATACTCGAGACCGATACCCCGGATCTTTATCCAAGTATCCCGGGAGTCCTTGAAAACAAACGCAATGAACCCAAAAATTTGCCGGCCATTGCCCAAATTGCAGCCCAACGGGCAAATATGGGGTATGAAGAATTTGTGAACCATGCTTATACTAATAGTTTAATCCTGTTTAAGACCCTTCTGCCTTAAAGGAGATATGCAAAGCATATGAACCAGTTTGCCCGCACAGAACAGTTGCTCGGCCGGGATGCCATGGAGAAAATCAAACAGGCCCGGGTGGCCGTATTCGGCCTGGGGGCCGTGGGGTCCTTTGCCACAGAAGCCCTTGCCAGGTCGGGTGTCGGGTATCTGCGTCTGGTGGATTTTGACCGGGTGGATGCTTCCAATATCAACCGTCAGCTCTATGCCTTAAATTCCACCATTGGCCGGCAAAAAGCCAAGCTTGCAAAAGAGCGGGTTACCGATATCAATCCTTTGTGCACGGTGGATGTCCACGATGCCTTTGTCAACGCCGACAGCTTAACCTCTCTTTTGTCCCCGGATCTTACCGTGGTGGTGGATGCCATTGACGGGCTTAATTCAAAGGTCAAGCTGATCTGCGGGGCAGCCGGCATGGGATTGCCCGTGGTCGCAAGCATGGGGGCAGGGGGAAAGACGGACATTTCCCTGGTCAAAACAGGGGATATCTCCCAGACCTGTGTTTGTCCCCTGGCCCGGGTGGTGCGCCAGCGGCTGCACCGCCGCGGATTGTACGAAGGGGTTATCTGCGTTTATTCCATTGAAAAACCTTTGAACAAACAGCCATATGCCCAGACAGATGCCGTGGAGGGTATGTCCGGCCACGGACGGTCCCGGCCGCCCATCGGAACAATTCCCTGGGTTCCCGGAGTCTTCGGGCTCAACATGGCTGCCGAGGTAGTCAAGATCATTACCCAGACAGGGTGCATATGAAATTTGGGGTACTAAGGTTTCTGGGGGTATTGTTGGGTGCCCATCTTTTTTTTTCCGGTTCCGGGGACTGCAACACAATTGATTGGAAATCTTACACCCAGGGGGTTGCCGAGGCAAAGTCCCAGGGGAAAAAAGTGTTTTTGTATTTTACCACCGACTGGTGTGCCTATTGTGAAAAAATGGACCAGGAGTCCCTTGGGCATCCCGGGATCATCTCTTTTTTAAGCCAGAATTTTATCAGTATCCGGGTGGATGGAGACCATGAAAAAAAAATTGTAAAGGCCTACAAGGTTTTCGGATATCCCGAGAGTTTTTTTCTGGACGAAAACATGGACCCCCTGCTGGATCTGCCGGGGTTTATCGGGCCGGCGCTTTTTTATTTTTACATGGAATATATTGTCTCAAATGCCTACAGAACCATGAGTCCGAGGCAATATTATGATTCAAGATAGGAATCAATCCTGGGAGACGGGTGTATTTCGGGTTGATAAAGGGAATATGCAGTGATAATGGATAGGTCAGTAAACGGAAACCATAAGGGAGAACCACTGAATATGAGAAAAATGATGAAACTTCTGGCTTCCATCTGCCTTTTGGGGTGGGTGTGGGCAGGCCCCCTGGCGGCCCAGGATATATATGTTAGCGGCATTACCAAAATTACCATGCGGACGGGCCCGGGTGTTGAACATAAAATTGTTGCCATGCTCACCTCTGGTTCAAAGCTTGAGACCATTGAATACAAAAGCGATTGGTCCCACGTGAGAACACAGGAGGGTAAGAGCGGTTGGGTATTGTCTCGGTTTTTGACACAAGAAGTCCCCCAGACCCTGTTGGTCGAGCAATTGCAGGCGGAGAATAAGCGTCTGACGGCAGCCCTTGCACAGGCAGAGGGAAAAAATCAGGCTTTGGCCGAAAAAAGTGTCGATCTGGTGGATATTGAGGAAAAATACAAGAAACTGGAACAGGCATCTGCCGATTTTTTAAAGCTCAATGATGATTACAAGGCCCTTACCAGACTATCCCAGGATCAAAAAGATCGTATCCAGGCCCTTGAGCAGAATATGAACAATGAAGAAAAACTGTGGTTCCTAAGCGGCGCAGGTGTCTTCATTGTCGGATTGATCATTGGGCTGAGCACCCGGAAAAAGAAAAGAAATTCCCTGCTATGATAAAAAAAACCGATTTTTTAGTGATCGGCAGCGGCCTTGCCGGTTTAAGCTATGCATTAAAGGTGGCCCAATTTGGGAAGGTCACCATTGTGACCAAAAAAAAGATTCAAAAAAGCAATACCGCCCTGGCCCAGGGCGGAGTGGCGGCTGTTTTCAGCGAAAAAGATTCCTTTGACCTTCACATTCAAGACACCCTGAGTGCAGGGGACGGCCTGTGCAATAAAGAGGTGGTAAAGATGGTGGTGGAAAACGGCCCCGACCGCATCAAGGAATTGTCCGGCCAGGGTGCCCGTTTTAACATGGACGGCCAGGGGGCCTATGATTTTGCCCTGGGGCAGGAGGGGGGGCATTCCGCCAAGCGGATTGTGTTTGCCCAGGATCTCACGGGCAAAGAGATTGAAGACACACTGGTGGCAAAGGTTGAAGCCAATGGGAACATCACCATCCTGGAAGACCATATCGCCGTTAACCTGATTACCTTTTCCACCAGCGTCAGAAACGGCCTGGTGGTCACCCAGCATGAGAATATTTGCTGCGGCGCCTATGTCCTGAACAATGAAACCGGTAAAATAGAAACCTTTTATTCGGGTGTCACCCTGCTTGCCACCGGCGGTGCCAGCAAGGTCTATCTTTATACTTCCAACCCGGATATTGCAACGGGCGACGGTATTGCCATGGCCTATCGGGCCGGTGCCTCGGTTGCCAACATGGAGTTTGTACAATTTCATCCCACCTGTCTGTACCACCCGGAAGCCAAGAATTTTTTGATTTCAGAAGCGGTCAGGGGGGAAGGCGCTTTTTTAATTGATGAAAAGGGCAAAAGGTTCATGGAGGAGTATTCTCCGGACAAGGAGCTTGCCTGCAGGGATGTTGTGGCAAGGGCCATTGACAATGAACTCAAGAAAACAGGGGCGGATTCCGTTTTTCTGGATATCACCCACCGGGATGCCGATTTCATACAAAAAAGATTCCCCAATATCCATGCCCGGTGCATGGAATACGGCATCGACATGACACGGCAGCCCATTCCCGTGGTGCCGGCAGCCCATTATATGTGCGGTGGAGTGGCAACGGATCTGAGCGGGAAAACCGATATCCAGCGGCTCTATGCGGTGGGGGAAACCGCCTGCACCGGATTGCACGGTGCCAACCGTCTTGCATCCAACTCCTTGCTGGAAGCCCTGGTCTACGCCCACAATGCCGCTAAATCTTCCCTTGAAGAGTTTAAGTCCATTGGCAGCAAACCCGCCGTGGCTCTGGACCTGTGGGATGAAACCAAGGCAGGGGACAGCGACGAAGCCATTGTGGTATCCCATAACTGGGATGAGATCCGGCGGCTGATGTGGAACTACGTGGGGATTGTCCGGTCGGACAAACGACTGGAGCGTGCAAGGAGACGGATTGAGAATATCCAGCAGGAAATCAATGAGTATTATTGGGATTTCAAGGTGACGGCAGACCTGATTGAACTGAGGAATCTGGCCACGGAGGCCGAACTGATCATTCAATCCGCCCTGATGCGCAAGGAAAGCCGGGGTCTTCACTATAATATCGGATACCCGAAAAAAGATGACCTGAACTGGCTCAGACACACCATTCTTAAAAAACAATTCTAATGGTTAAAAATGCTGCATTGAACGCAAAACACCCTTGTCTATTTGACGTCTGATTTTCTATAATCCACGATGAATTTTTTGATATGCTTGATATAGGGAATCATCACAATGATGACAATGGCGCCAAATATATATTGAATCATGTGGAAGCGCTGTTCAAGAAATTCAAAGCCAAAGCACCAGGCAACATTGGCGGCAAGGGTGCCCAAAGCCGAAGCCGTAAAATTTCTAAAGAGGCTGAGTTTGAGCATATACCCGATAATGGAACCCACCACAGGCCCTGTTACCGGCAAAGGGGCCATGACAAAAAGAAAGATCCCAATCCATCCATAGGACCTGATTTTCTCTTTTCGTTCCAGCGCTTTTATCGCCAGCTGGTCCATGAATCGCTTGATCCATTCAATTTTCAGGTAGTTGGTGGTGCTCAGGACAAATCCGGAATAGGTGAAACAAACAATCAACACTTCAACATAAAAATTATAGGCAATGGTGGTAAGGGGGTTGAATCCGTTGAGGATGCACAGGCCGATCCCGCCGGCACGACTTCCCAAAATATGGGTGATAAATACCAGAAATAGTATTTTTGCTGTTTCTAAGTCGGTAAATCCGAAAAATATGAGGCAGATGGCAAGCACCAGGGTCAGGAGGGTGCCGATCAAAAGCAGTTTGCCCTCAACCGTGGAAAATAGTGTCTGTTTCATCTGTGTCTGGCAATCATCTTATGGAAAATCCCGAATTTTTATAATAGGCAAAGAGTCTTATAAGACAAGCGCCGAAAATTGTCAAGGAATCTACCCATTTCAGAACAGGTGAGGAATATGCCTGGATACGATCCCTGGCTGGCCCGGTGGTATGTTGTCCTTTCAATGGGCAAGGCAGGTATTACGTTTTTATTACAAAATCAGACGATGGTTCCTTTTGGTTTGAACGGGTTTGTCTTTTTGGTTCCCACAAACAGGGTCACAATCCCAAATGTCATCTGTTTGAACCGGATCTGGCCAAACCCTGCGCTTCTCATCGTTCGGGCAAAGGAAGCAGGTGCGGGAAAATTCAGCACGGATTCCGGCAAATAGCGATAGGCATTGGCGTGTTTGGAAAAAAAAGAACCGATCACAGGAAGAATTTGTTTAAAATATCCCAGGTATATTGCCCTGAAAAATCCTTTTTCAGGGGTGGTCAGCTCCAGCACCACCAGCCTGCCCCCTGTTTTCAGGGCACCATGAAATTCATCAAGTGCCTGTTTTCGGTCCATGATATTCCGGATGCCAAAGGCAATGAAGATGGCATCAAATTTGTTTTTTTTAAAGGGCAGATTCAGGGCATCTGCTCTTACGAGGGTAATGCTGGTGTTTTTTTTGTCCAAGAGCTTTCGACGACCCAGCAACAGCATGCCCGGGGAAAAATCAATACCGAAAATTTTTACCCTGCCCCTTAACTGGGCGCTGACCTCAAGGGCCACATCACAGGTGCCGCAGGCCACATCCATGACATGGCTGTCCTTTGGAAGCTTTGCTGCACACACCATCTGGGTCCGCCAGAAACTGTCCTGCCGAAAACTGAGCAGACGGTTTAGAAAATCGTATTTCGGGGATATTTTGTCAAACATCTCTTTGACAAAATCAAGTTCTTCATTCATCGTTGACAACCTGAATTTCTGAGTTAGTTTATTGTATTTCCCAGGAGTGGTAGGGAAAATACCATACTAAAACCAATATTACAAATATAAATGAGCCATAACGCTTGGGATGATTGGGTAATATATGACTGAAAAACGCGATTATTATGAAATTCTTGGGGTTGCCAGGGATGTGGACAAAGCTGAGCTGAAAAAGGCGTATCGGAAACAGGCCATTAAATATCATCCGGACAAAAATCCGGACAACAAAGCGGCTGAAGATAAATTTAAGGAAGCCTCCGAAGCCTATGAAGTGCTGAGCAATGACAACAAACGGCAGATCTATGATCAGTTCGGCCATAGGGGGCTTGAGGGGTCCGGCCACTCGGGACCCAGCGGGTTTGAAGATATTTTTTCAAGCTTTGGAGATATTTTTGAAGATTTTTTTGGGTTCGGCGGCGGCCAGGGGGGACGGGGAAGCCGGGTACAGCGGGGATCAGACCTTCGTTATAATATGGCCATTGATTTCATGGAAGCGGCCTTTGGCACGGAAAAAACCATCTCCATTCCCAAACTGGATGCCTGCAAGGAGTGTGAGGGATCCGGATGTAAACCCGGCACAAGTCCTGCAACCTGCTCCCATTGCCACGGCACGGGACAGTTCATCCAGAGCCAGGGGTTTTTCAAGGTAAAGACCTCCTGCCCCTATTGCCGGGGGCGCGGCACACTTATTGCCGATCCCTGTGCCAAATGCCGGGGGGCCGGAAGGGTTGAAATCACCCGCAAGGTTCAGGTCAAGATTCCGGCCGGCGTCGATACGGGTTCCAAGCTGCGGCTCACAGGTGAAGGGGAAGGGTCTCCCACTGCCGGAGGGCCCCCGGGAGATTTGTATGTGGTGATCAATGTCAATCCCCATAAGTTTTTCCAGCGGGATCACACCGATATTATCTGTGCCATTGACATCTCCTTTGTCCAGGCAGCCCTGGGAGATGAGATCACCATTCCCACCCTGGTGGGCGAGGAAAAATTCATGATTCCCAAGGGAACCCAGTTCGGGGATACCTTCAGGCTGAAAGGTGAGGGAATCGCCTCCCTTCGAACCGGACGCCGGGGGGATCAGATCATAAAAGTGATTATTAAGATTCCTAAAAAATTGAGCCAGAAGCAAAAAGACCTTTTGATTGAGTTTGACAGACTGGACTCAAATAAAATATCCAACAAATTGAAAAATTTATTTAAGAACCTGTAATGGATCAGTTAAGGCGGTTATATGTTTGAGCTAAAGGTGAAAACCCGGTTTGCAGGTGCCCATCAACTCACCATGGTGGGGCATAAATGTGAAAACCTCCATGGCCACAACTGGCAGGTGGAAGTCTGTGTTATTGGTAAGGAACTCAATTCAGCCGGTGTGCTGGCTGATTTCGGAGATATCAAACGCGCGGTGCGACAGGTGGTGGACAAGGAGCTGGACCATAAGTTCCTCAATGAACTTGACGCCTTTAACGGGCAGCAACCCACTTCCGAACGCATTGCCGTATATATTGCCGAAAAGGTCCAGGCTCTCCTTGAAGACAGCATGGACAAAGGCCTTGTCGTGTCCCGGGTAATGGCCTGGGAATCCGAGGATGCCTGCGCCACTTATATCCCCTGACCGGGTCGTTTCTTATTGAAGTTCGATGATGCGCTTGGCCGGTATCAGACCGGTTGCGGCAGCAGATACAATGTTGCCGGCAACCCCTGGCCCGTCCCCTGCCACATACATGCCCTTTATCTTTGTTTCCAGGAAATTATTGGTTTCGATCTGGGTGGCAAAAAATTTGATTTCAGGGGCATAAAGCAGGGTCTCATCATTGGAAACACCCGGGACCACACGATTTAACCGTTCAAGGCCTTCGATGAGGTTGGAGAGAATCCGCTCGGGAAGGGCCATGGCAATATCCCCGCACACCACATTGGTCATGGTGGGTTCGATATAGCCCTTCCGGATCCTGTTCCAGGTGGAACGGCGTCCCCGCTTGAGATCCCCGAATCTTTGTAAAATCGGTTTTCCGCCGCCGATAATGGTGGCAAGGCGGCCGATGGACTCTCCATAGGCCTGGTTGTCTGTGACAGGTTCTGTCAGGACCACCTTTGACAAAAATGCAAAATTGGTGTTGGAAGATTTTTTGCCTGAATAGGCATGGCCATTGACACAGACAAAATTTTTGTAGTTTTCAAGGGAAATAAATCCCCCCTGGTTGGTACAGAAGGTCCGGGTCTGGTCGTCATAGGTATCGGTCTGGATAAAAAAAGTAGGATCATAGATGACATTGCACAGATCATCCATGATATCATTGTGAACCTCCACCCGGACACCCACTTCAATACCCCGCTGGCTCAAATTGATGCCGTGTTTCTGGGCCACCGAGGCCACCCAGTTGGCACCGATTCTTCCCGGGGCCAGGATGACATTGGCGGCCCGGTACTCTCCCTTGTCCGTGAGAACACCCTTGATTCGGCCATCCTGTTCAACAATGTCAATGACCTCTTCCTCTGTTCGGATTTCAAGGCCTTTGGATTTGATGTGGTCTGCCATTTGCGTTATATATCCGGGCAGATTGTCGCTGCCCAGATGTTTTTGTTTGATCAGAAGAAGGTCGATTCCAAACCGTTTGGCCTCTTTTCGGATCTGTTTTGCTGCATCCATGTTGGTGGGATAAACGGGCCCGTCCATTTTAAACCGGGTAAATATTTCTTCGGTCTCGTCAATGAGCTGTTGGGCTGAGTTCAGGGGCATGAACTGGGTCAGGTCGGTTTTCCCCAATCTGGGAATGAAATTGAGCTTTCCGTCGGAGTAGAGGCCCGCCCCCCCGATACCCGCCAGAATATTGCAGGGGTCGCATTGAACACATTTCTGCAGGTTGTGGTTGGGGCATTTGCGTTTCAGGGAGTCTTTGCCCTTTTCGATCAGAAGCACAGAAAGATTCGAGTGCTCTTTCAGATGATAGGCAGCAAAAAGCCCGGCAGGCCCACCGCCCACGATAATTACATCATATATCATAATTCACCTTATTTTATTTGATTTGCAGACAACTTCTTAAAATAACAATATTTTAGATATTATCAAGCTATTTCTATGGGAGACACGGGGCCAATGCATGTAATTTATAGAGGTATTGTATACCTGCAACCCGGCCCTGGTCTATCCAGCGACAGAAAGGCACACCGACCGGAACGGGTATAAGGGCGGTTATTAAAAAGCTAGATGCGATTGCCCGGATATATCATATCCATGGTCTTGCCAAGAAGATGGGATATTGTTATAAAACATTTTTTAAAAGCATAAAATTTTTGGCAACCGAGGGCGTGTAAATTGGGAATAGAAAAGGGTGGCAGGTTTCTGGTATTTGAAGGGATTGACGGATCGGGTAAAAGCACCCAGATTCTTCGAACCCATGAGCGTTTGATCCAAAATAAGCAGCCCGGGGTAGCAACCTTTGAACCAACGGATGGACCTATTGGTTCTTTAATCCGTCAAATGCTGGCCGGCAAAGTTGAAACCGACCAGCTGACCATTGCTGCATTGTTTGCAGCCGACAGGACCGATCATCTGGTCAACAGGAAAAACGGGGTGCGGGCCATGGTGGACCAGGGCAGGGTTGTGCTCTGTGACCGGTATTATTTTTCTTCCTATGCCTACCATGCCCAGTATATGGATATGGACTGGGTGATCCGGGCAAATGCGCTGAATGCTCAAATTCTTCGGCCAACGGCCACCCTGTTTATCGATGTGGACCCGGATGTCTGCCTTGGGCGTATCCGGGCCAATCGGGATTGTTTTGACATGTATGAAAAAATTGATATCCTTAAAAAAGTAAGGGAGAATTATTTTCTGGCCTTTGAAAGACTCAAGGATCAGGAAAAAATTATCATCATTGACGGCAACGGCCCCCCGGACAGGGTAACCCAAGAGATCTGGAAGCAGATCCAGCCATTGCTGTAACATTATCAAATCAGGAATTAGGGCAAAGGCGCGGTATGAATAGGATAAAAAAAATCTGTATCATTGACGGCCAGGGCGGCGGTATCGGGTCTGCCATCATCAAACGCATCAAGGAACGGTTTGGCGAAACCGTAGAGGTGCTGGCCCTGGGGACCAATGCCATTGCAACGGCCCAGATGCTCAAGGCAAGGGCCAACAAAGGGGCTTCCGGCAGCAACGCCATCGTGCAGACGGTAAAAAAAGCGGATGTGATCATCGGTCCGGTGGGCATTATCATGCCCCATGCCATGATGGGCGAGGTGACCCGGGAAATGGCTGAGGCAATCTGCCTTTCCGAGGCAAAAAAAATATTGCTGCCCCTGACCCAGGAAAACATCGCCATCGTGGGGGTGGCAGGATTGCCCCTGCCCCTTTTGGTGGATGAACTCATAGCGATCCATTTATCGTTTTTAGACAAGGAGTAAACAAACCATGTGTGAAGCAAATGCATATATAGTGGAAGACGAAAAGGAAATACTGGTCATGGAAGCCGTGGACAGGGTTGAGCCGGAAGAGGACGGGGTCCGCCTGGTGTCCATTTTCGGCGAACAAAAATTTATCAAGGGGGTGATTCACTCCCTTTCCCTGGTGGACCACAAGGTTTACATACAGCCCCGATAAGTGCCAAGTAAGATGGGGGTCATGATATCATACCATGACCCCCATTGGTTTCAGGCGGTCTGTTTTTTTTCAGACCTTGTTTACCAGCCCAGGGTCAGGTAATCGTGCATGGAGTTGGCGGCGGCGCGTCCTGCCCCCATGGCAAGGATAACGGTGGCAGCCCCCGTGACAATGTCTCCCCCGGCCCAGACGCCTCGTTTGGAGGTCTTGCCGGTAGCAGGGTCTGCAATGATATTGCCCCACCGGTTCAGGTTCAGGTTTTGGGTGGAGTTGGTGAGAAGCGGGTTGGCATTGGAGCCCACCGATACCACCACCATATCGCAGTCGATTCTGTATTCGGAGCCTTCAAGGGGAACCGGCCTTCTTCTGCCCGAGGAATCGGGTTCGCCCAGCTCCATTTTCAGGCATTCCATGCCGGTGAGCCGACCGTTTTCATCGCCAAAAAACTGGGTGGGATTGGTCAAAAGTACAAATTCAATTTTTTCTTCTTCAGCATGGTGGAGTTCTTCTTCCCTGGCCGGCATTTCGTCCCTGGAACGTCTGTACACCACCTTGACCGATTCTGCGCCCAGGCGCATGGCTGTTCTGGCAGAATCCATGGCCACGTTTCCGGCCCCCAGGACCACGACGTTTTTACCCCGGGCAATGGGGGTGTCATATTGGGGGAAAAGATATCCCTTCATCAGGTTGGTCCGGGTAAGGTATTCATTGGCAGAGTAAATGCCGATGAGGTTTTCTCCGGGCAGGTTCATGAACCTTGGCAGGCCTGCACCCACGCCGATATAGGCGGCATCATAGCCTTCTTCAAACAATTCATCAATGGTGACAGAGGCGCCGACAACGGTGTTGCATTCAATCTTGGCACCCATTTTTTCCAGGGTGGCCACTTCCGAAGCCACAATTTCTTTGGGCAGTCGGAACTCGGGGATCCCATAGACCAGAACCCCGCCGGGCTTGTGGAAGGCTTCGAAAATGGTGACCTCATGGCCCTTGAGCAGCAGATCGCCTGCAACGGTGAGGCCCGAGGGACCGGAACCGATGACGGCCACTTTTTTACCGGTTTTGGCCTCAACGGCAGGGACACCGCCCACACCATTTTTTCGTTCATAATCGGCTGCAAATCTTTCAAGATATCCAATGGCAACGGGTTGCCCTTTTTTCCCTACAATGCAGCGGCCTTCGCATTGTTCTTCCTGGGGGCATACCCGTCCGCAAACCGCGGGAAGGGCATTGCGTTCCCACAATTTATTGGCAGCACCTGTAAAATTATTTTCCGCAATTAATTTTATGAATTCAGGTATATCGACAGACACAGGGCATCCGTCGACACAGGCGGGTTTTTTGCACTGAAGGCATCTCTGGGCTTCGGCCATGGCCATTTCAGGGGTGAGTCCCAGGGGGACCTCAATAAAATTTCTGCGCCGGACATCCGGGTCCTGTTCGGGCATTTTTGCCCGGGGCACGGCTTCTTTCTTTGGTTTATTTTCTGCCATTTATTCCTCCCTATATACAACCGTCTCCGGTGTTTTTATTGTACCTTGCAGTTTTTATGGGCATCCATGCTTTTCTTTTCATCTTCAAGATAAGAAGCCAGACGCTTGGCCAGTTCATCAAAATCCACCTTGTGGGCGTCAAATTCCGGCCCGTCAACACAGGCAAATTTTGTCTCTCCCCCGACCGTGACGCGGCAGCAGCCGCACATTCCGGTTCCATCCACCATAATGGGGTTCAGGCTCACAAGGGTTTTCACCCCTTTGTCCTTGGTGATCAGGCTGCAGAATTTCATCATGGGGATGGGGCCGATGGCCACCACCAAAGCGATGTCATCCTGGGCAAGAACCTGCTTTAATACATCGGTTACAAAACCGTGGTGGCCCTTGGACCCATCATCGGTACAGATGTGGAAGTGGTCAGATGCAGCCCTCATTTTTTCTTCCATGATGAGCAGGTCATAGCTTCTGGAACCCAGAATGGTGGTGACCTCATTGCCTGCCTCTTTCAGGGCCCGGGTGATGGGATGGAGCACGGCGATGCCGGTTCCGCCGCCTACGCAGACAACCTTTCCCACTTTTTCAACATGGGTGGGGGCCCCCAGGGGGCCGATGAGAGCGTAATAGGTATCTCCTACCTGCAGCTCTTTGAACCGTGCAGTGGACTTGCCAACCACCATATAAATAATGGTGATGGTTCCTTTCTCCGGGTTTGTATCTGCCATGGTCAAGGGGATACGTTCGCCGGTTTCGTCGGCCTGAAGTATCACAAACTGACCGGGTTTGGCTTTACGGGATATGCGGGGTGCTTCTATTTCGTTGAGAATGATGGTCCCTTGGGCCATTTCCTCACGATATACAATTGTTGCCATTCCTTCCTCCTGTTCTAAAAATCTATATGTAACAGCTTACGGCTGAAAAATCCTTAGGATCGAATTTTATTAAATCTTAAAAAAATTGAACGCTTCGATAGCCCAAAAGAATTGATAATAGTCAGATTTGTCTATAAAATCAAGTAGAAAAGAAGAGGGGAGTCGGGTATTTTTTTAAAGGGCAGGGGGAATGGTTTTTGTCTTGTGTCTGGGAAGTTAAAGATTGTAAAGCCCATCTGATTTTGTTACCGTCTCCCGGATGAAATTTACACATCAATTTATATGGAATTATTGAGCAGGGAGAATGAGGATGAAACAAACAATGTTACTGGCCGGTTTCGTGTGGGTCATGGTTTTTGGCACAATCGTCTTTGCCGGAGAAGAAGGTTCCCAGGCTGTGTCCGGGGAAAAAAAAGAAATTTCTGTTCAGGAATCAGGGGATCTGGCCCGGCAGATTTCCTATGCGCTGGGGTATGACATCTTTAAAAATGTGACCCAGTACATGGAATTGGATCCAGAGCATTTTATTAAGGGGGTGACAGACAGCCATGCCGGCACACCGAACATGGAAAAAGAGCAGCTTGCCCAGATGCTCATGGCCTACCAGCGGATTGCCCGGCAAAAACAGATGGAAACAGCCAAGCTTTTGTCCGAGGCAAACCGGGCTGAAGGGGCCAGGTTCCTTGAAGAAAATAAGCTAAAAGAAGGCGTGATCACGCTGTCTTCCGGACTGCAGTATAAGATTCTCAGCCAAGGAAATGGACCCTTGCCAGGACCCGATGCCACAGTGGAATGCAACTATAAGGGCAGCCTTCTGGATGGTACGGTGTTTGACTCTTCTTTTACCAGGGGAAAACCGGCTGTTTTCCAGGTGGGTGGTGTTATCAAGGGATGGGTCCAGGCCCTGCAGCTCATGCCGGTGGGATCCCGGTGGGAACTGTATATCCCCTCCGACCTTGCCTATGGCGACCAGGGGGCGGGAGATGCCATTAAACCCGGGCAGACCCTTGTGTTTGAAGTGGAGCTTCTGGGGATTATCGACTGAGTTTCTTCCGGGCATCCACGCCGTATTTTTTTTTTGTTTGAGTTGAGCCGGAGAGCCGTTAAAAGGCCTTTGTCCCGTATGGTGTAGAGCACAAGCTTTCTTTTGTTCATGGTGAAAAATTTTTTGCCGTATTTTTTGAGTTTGTCCGGGTCGATGTCAAATCCAAGACCCGGGTTATAGGTGGGGTTCAGGATTCCGTTTGTATGCCCAAAGGGGGTTTTAAGAATGCCGTCCCGTTTCTCAACAGTCCAGGAGGGCGGATTAATCGGATATTCCAGGGGCTTTGTCCCATTAAACCCGCTGGCCAGAAGAACATTCAGATTCACGGCAAAGCCAATACCGTTGGTCCATGTGTGGGGGGTGAATTTTAAGCCGTGTTGTCTGCAATGGGCTGCAACTTCCAGTGTATGGGAAATGCCGCCGGTCATGATGGCATCGGGCTGGAAAATATCATAGCATTTTTTTTCCACCATGTATTTAAGTTCCGTCTTGCCGTTTGTATGGATTTCGCCGCCGGTAATAGGGATTCTGCTGTATCGGGTCAGGGCGGAAAGATTCTCATAATCATCCATGGGAAGGGGTTCTTCCAGCCAGGCTATCTTCATCTCTGCACAGGCATCGGCAAAATATTTGGCCCTGGCAAGGTCCCACAGGGGCGCGTCATTGATAATGGTCACCCGCCAGGCCTGGTTGGCATCCACCCCAATGGCCATTTTGTCCCCCACCGCATCCACAACCGCCTTCACGTGGGCAATGTCGGTCTGTACATCAAAGTCATGGACCCTGATTTTGATGGTCTTAAAGCCTTCGGCAAGGCGTGCACGGGCTTCAAAAATCCGGGAATCCCCATCCTTGATTTCCCCTGTGGAGGCATACAATTCCACAGGCTCCCTTCGGCCTCCCAGCAATTCATAGACCGGCTTGTTGGCAAGTTTTCCCTTGATATCCCAGAAAGCCGGCTCTATCCAGTTGGCCCGGACCCCCAGATAGGACACTTCCCTGAGGCGCTGGAGCATCAGATCCATGTCTGTGGCATCATGTCCCAGAAGATAGGGGGCGATCAAATTGCCAATCCCCTGTCTTTCCGAGGCAATGGCAGGTCCTGCACTATACCCCTGGATGCCGTCTTGTGTTGTGATGCGGATCAGATCAAACCGATTGTCAGTGGCCGGATACCCGGGTATCCAGCTGGGGTAAAAGGGGTGTTCAAGGGGAATTCTCACATGGTACATATCGATCTGGCATATCTTGCTCATGGCATTTTCCTGTTGGATGTGAAAATTAGTTCCCCAGGGTTAATTTATACAAAATGATCCGGGTTCACAATACTTCCTTTTTGGGCTTTTAATTCGGTCAATGCCCGTTTCTGGGCAGCCAGAATATCAAAGAGCTGACGGGGAATTGCCTCTTCCTTTGCATAGGCCGCTTCCTGGAGTTCGATGCGCTGGACAATATTGTCGCAATAGAGGGAAAATTGTTTATCATAAAGGGAGCGCGGGTATTTTTTGTCAAGAATCTGTTTAAACAATTGTTTCAAATCATCATATTTGGGCAGGTTGCCGATGGGGGTGGTTAAGAATTCGATTTCATCGTGGGCATATCTTTCCAGCCAGGCAAGCCACACCTTGACATCTTTTTTTTCACCCAAAAGCTTGCTGCTGGATCCTCCCCGGGCCTTTTCAGTGAGAAAATAGTTGAGCCCGGCCATGACCGGCCTGTAGGCTTTTCCGATGGCAGGGTTTCCAAAAAATTTGAACTGGGCATCCATGTAATCGCCCAGGGATCCGGGAATAAAAGGGGCATTGGCCCAGGGAGCCCGCTTGATGCCCACGGCACCCACCTCGGTTGCCGTGGCGGCCGAGACGATACAGGCACCAATGACCACTCCGTTGTCAGAATCCTGTGCCACCCAGACCGGTGGCATGGTATCGGCATCCCTGCCCGAATAGGTGAAGATTCGGGTGAGAACCCCTTCGGGATTCTGGGCTTCGGGGGAATAATTGTCAAGGGAACTGGAAGCCAGGGTGCACCGGGAATTGGGATGGGATAGGGGCACGGGTTTGCCGGCTGCATCTGTTTTTCCCGCCTGCCATTCTCCCTGGAAGTTGAATCCCTTTGCGGGACTGGGTTCTCCGTTCCCAACCCAGTGGGGGACCTTGTTCTCATCTATGAGCACATTGGTCCAGATGACCTCGTGTCCTTTATTTCTTAAAACTTTCATGAGCAAGGGATCACCCTCAAGGTTCACATCCTCTACAATCCCGAAGATTCCGTTTTCCGGATTGATGGACCGGATACTGCCGTCCCGGGCAATCCACATCTGGGCCAGGTCATCTCCGACAAATACGCTGCCGGCCATGGCGGTGGTGGTCTTGCCGCATCCGCTGGGGGCGGCTCCGGCACACCAGGTCACCCGGTTTGAAGGGCCTGAAATACCGG
Source organism: Desulfobacula sp. (assembly GCA_013792075.1). Classification (GTDB taxonomy): domain Bacteria; phylum Desulfobacterota; class Desulfobacteria; order Desulfobacterales; family Desulfobacteraceae; genus NBML01. Next base: position 11,727 of record VMSR01000072.1, on the reverse strand, counting down.
TAATAAACATATGTTCGGACAATTCTTTTCCCCGGTTTGTGTAGACGGCCTTGTCCACGGCAAATCGGTGATTCCCTTTTTTCAGGAGCAGGGTATTGCCGGCATAGGTGCATTTATAACTATAGGTGGTCTGAAATTTTCTGTCCATGAAGACCCTGGCATCGGGCAGGTCCTGGGGTCTGTTTTTTCCTTCAGAATGGAGGTTTGTGAAAAAATGGCCCTGGTTGACAACTTCCTTGTCAAAATCATCATAGGCATTCCGGTAGAGCAGTTCGGCACTATGGCTCACATAGGCGGAACTGGTTATTTCCAGTGCGGGATTGGAAACAGGCGAGCCCACAGGTCCCCTCATGTAAAAGCCCACAATCATGGTCATACCTTCCATGATACCCGACAGGCTGGATCGGATATCCTCCAGGGCCGTTGGGCGGTCCATCCGTTTGGCAAGGGAGGAAATATCATCTTCGGGGTTGGCAATATAAAAGGTTCGGTCCACGATTCTCCCCTGTTCACCGGCCAGGTCAAAGTGGATGGTATGATTTTCCATGGCAAGGGGGCTTTCTTCTTTTTTTTCAATGGCCAGATTTCGAATAAACGCCTTATCTTCGGGTGATCCGGTATTGATAAAGACCTTATCCGGGTTGCAAATAACAATCGCATTGGCAATCCGCATGAGAATGCCCTGATGTTTTATCTTTGATATCCGGGCCAGATGCTCATCGTCCATTTTCTGCTTAAAAATGGTGTGTGCCCCTCCAGGCGATTCGATTTTTCCAAGGGTGTTCAAAATATCCATGTCAGTATCCATAATTATGTATGCGTCGTTATGTTTAAAATGACTACCAAAAAAAAAGAGTTTTTTTTCTTCTAACATTTAATGCATAAAAATCAAACGATATCTTAAAAAAATAATAACAAAGAATCTTTTCTTTTTGCCGGGAGAAGCGGTATAAAAACAGACCCATGAAAAATTAAACTTATACTGGGGAGGGAAAAAAGAATATGAAGCCGAAAATAATTGCGGATTTACACAATCATACCACAGCCTCGGACGGGGATTATGCACCGGAAAAACTGGTAATGCAGGCAAAGTCCCTGGGGTTAAAAGCCCTGGGCATCACAGATCATGATTCGCTCCAAGGGCTTTCAAAAGCCCTTGTGGCCGGGGATGACTGCCAGATTGAGATAATTCCCGGTGTGGAGGTTTCCATCCGGTTTAAACGGCCTTATTTCACGGGAACCCTTCATCTGCTCTGTTATTTCTCCCGGGCAAGACTGGCAGACGATGCCTTTGTCCAAAGGTTTGAAGCCATCCTGGCCCAGGGCAGGGGGGAGGGATTGGTCAGGGCCCGGATTGCCCGGATAAATCAGGTGTTTGGGCCCAAAGGGGACACCCCCCTGTTGAAACGGGACCTTGGGTTTCAGGACATTGCCCATTACAGCGCAAACGCAACCCGGCGGCATTTTGCATTGGCGTTGGCAGAACGGCTGGGCATTGACGGCAGGGCGGATGTCAACCGGATAATCGGCAACGACAGCCCGGCCTATCTGCCGTCGGGCATAGAATTGTCACAGGGAAGAGACATCATCAAAACCCTTCCTGTTGTGGCGGTCCTGGCCCACCCGGCCGCAGGTTCCTTTCCCGGACAAGGGCATTATAAAGAGGTGCTGCCCCCCCTTGAAACGGTTCAACAAATTTTACCCGAGTTTATTGAGGCCGGGATCCGGGGGCTTGAGGTCTACTATCCGGGGCATACCAAAGAACATGAGCAGATTCTTAAATCATGGGCACAAACCCATGGGCTTTTTGTAACCGGCGGGTCGGACTGCCATGATGCAACAGACCGCCCCATAGGCGTCAGCGGCATATCAGAATCAGAATTTAACCTATTTAAGAGGGCGATTCCATGAGGAGAAAAGAAAAAGAAATAACAGACATAGCGGTGATTGAGGAAATTATCAGACAATCCCAGGTTTGCAGGCTGGCCATGGTGGATGGGGGCAAGCCCTATGTGATCCCCTTAAGTTTTGGATACGACGGCACCCATATTTATTTTCATTCTGCCCTGGAGGGCCGGAAAATGGCGGTGCTAAAAAAGAATCCCCATGTTTGTTTTGAGTTTGACCAAATGATCAAACTTGTGAAAAACAAAGAGGCCTGCGAATGGGGGATGGCCTTTAAAAGCGTTATTGGGGAGGGCTGCGCCGTTCTGGTGGAGGATGTCCCAGAAAAAATCAAGGGTCTTGGCGTGATCATGGCCCAGTATTCCAAGAGGGCTTTTGTGTTTTCCGAGGAGAACCTTCAAAAAACAGCCCTGATAAAGGTTGCGATCACCCGGATAACGGGAAAACAATCCGGTTAAGGCCTCTTCATCCGGGTTAATCTGCGTTCATCATAAAACAGGGCAAGCAGAACCGCCACTCCGACCAGTGTGATCAAGGCCGAGACATTAAAGGATGTCCGATAGGCATCGGTTTCCAATCGTCCCAGATAGATGAGACCGTCGGTGATGGGCCCTGAGATGAGGGTGCCGGCCATGCCCCAGCTTAGAAAAAAGGTGGCGTTAAACACAGCAAATAATGTGCCCCTTTTGGGGGCAGGGATATAAAAAGCCGCCAGCCCATAGGAGGCGGCAATGATAAGGACGTCGGAAAATCCCATTAAAAAGGAGCTGATGCAGACCCAGTAAAGGGATGGAAATATCCCCAGGATAAACAGGGCCAGGGCTGCGGCAACAGAGGAGAGGGCCAAAAGGCGACGTTCTCCGAAGCGTTGACACAGCCTGCCGGCCAATAGTCCTGTGATGATAATGCCCAGGGATCGGATATTGACCACATGGCTTAAGGTAAGGGCGGACAGGTTAAGGCCCGTGGCCAGGGAAAGGTATTGGGGCATGGTAACGGCCACGGCGTTCCTGCCAAAATGGATCAGGGTCATGGCCGTGATGAAGATGAAAAAGGTGCGGGGAACAAAAGGGTCCCCTACCGTTTCTTGGGAGTCTTTGGCCAGCGGTTTGCCCATGCCGCCTTCTGGCACCATCAACATGGGGATAACGGATGCAAACATGACAGCTCCGGATATCCAGAAAAGGATGCCCTGGTAAAACCCCCATCCCGGAAAGGCCGTCCCCATCCGGTCATACAAAAGCCCTCCAGCAAGCACGCCCATGACCCTGCCCACTCCCCCCAGGCTTTCTAGTTTCCCCATTATTTTTGTTCGGTTTCCTTGTTCGTAAATATCAGAGATCAGGGCGCTCCACCCGATATTGGACATGGACCAGAAAACTTCAATTAGGGAAAGCCCGATGATGATCACCCATCCGGCGTTGGCTTTTTCGGAAGGGATCAAGTGGCAAGCCCAGAGCAGGAGGGTGCCCAGGCCTGCCAGGATTTCTCCCCAGACGATCAGGGACCTGCGTTTCTGGTACTTGTCTGAAATAACCCCCCACAGATAGCGCTGGCTTACCACATTGACAATCATGGGAAGGGTTACAAACAAGGTGGTGGTGGTCACGGAAAGCCCCAGAAAATGCCGCAGGTAGATGGTCAGATAGCTGTAAAAAAGGCCTCGCCTGAACATGGCCAGCATTTGAAAGGAGGATATGCCAAGAAATATTTTCATGGAGCTTACGATTTACCAGCACCGGAATCAAAGAGCAACCAAAAAGACACAACAGGGCCAACGCATGTAATTTATAGAGGTATAGTTGTCCATGATCCCTGCAACCCGTCCAGGGCCGGGCAAGGGGGATTCCATTAAATCTTTGGTCCTCGTCCTTGAGGACCAAAGAAGCGGACCTGGCCGCGGCCTTTGTCGTCCTGACACCACGTCCAGCTACGCCATTCCACCCCCTTACCCACCCCTGGCCTATCCAGCGACAGAAAGGCACACCGACCGGAGCGGGTATAAGGCTGGTTATTAAAAATATAGATGCGATTGCCCTGAAAGACACAAAGGGAGTGCCTATGTCTTCCGGAATCGTTTAAAGATAATTGTTCTTGAATAAATTGGTATATTTTCTTAAACTGAGGCATAATTCGGATGAAACTCTAAAAAACAATAAAAACAGGAAGTCGAGTAGTTGTTTAAAAGTGCGATGTATTCGGACTTGAGCCAGCCCGACTCTATTTGCGAAAGACCGGACCTGTGAATTTGGGATCATTGGAACGGCCGGACGAATTGGCCAGGCAGTGAAAGACCGGGTATTTGTTTTTTACCGGCAAACAGAGTGAAAAAGGAAATATTGATGAAACGGCATATTCTATTTGTTGATGACGAACCCAATATTTTAAAGGGACTTCAGAGAACTTTAAGATCCTTGAGAGAACAATGGGAGATGGCATTTGCCGAGGATGCCGCCACAGCCCTTGAGCGCCTTGAAAAAGAGTCGTTCGATGTGATTATTTCCGATATGAGAATGCCCCTGATGGATGGGGCCCAATTGCTCCGGAAGGTCCAGGAAAAATATCCCATGATGGTCCGGATAATTCTTTCCGGTCATTCTGACCAGGAAATGATCATGAAGACCGTAAAGTCCGCCCATCAATATCTTTCCAAACCCTGTGAGAAACAGGCACTCATAGATGCTGTTACACGGGCCTGTTACCTGCGGGATACCCTCAATAAAAAATCCCTTCAATATGTCATCTCCGGGATTGATACCATGCCCATCCTGCCCGCCCTGTATACGCGAATCATGGCGGAACTCAATTCAAAGGATGCTTCTGCCGCAAGTGTGGGGGCTATAATTTCAATGGATGTCGGGATGACGGCCAAGATACTTCAATTGGTAAATTCTTCGTTTTTCGGCATGCCCCGGCATGTGTCCACCCCAATGGAGGCGGTTGTGCTCCTGGGGATTGATGTGGTGAAAACCCTTATATTGAGTATTGAAGTATTTGCCAAATTTCGGGAAACCACCATGTCCCTTTTGCCGGTATCCAAAATATACGATCATTGTGTCCAGACCGGCGCCATTGCCAAAAAGATTGCGATTCTTGAAAACATGACCAAGGAAGAATCCGACAATGCCATGATTGCCGGAATTCTTCACGATCTGGGCCGACTGCTTCTGGCAGACAATTTCCCGGACGAATACCGTGAGGTTATGGCCTATGTAAAGGAAAACCAGGTGCCTGTCCACGGGGCGGAGCTTAAAATCCTGGGCGTGACCCATGCCCAGGTCGGCGCATATCTGCTGGGGTTATGGGGGCTACCTGATAATATTGTCGAGGGGGTGGCATTCCACCACAGCCCGTCTGCCAGCATCGTCAAAGGGTTTGATCTTTGCGGCCTGGTCCATGTGGCAAATCTCATGGAGCACCACGAACAGATGATGTCCGGTGGATGGGACAAATTGACCGGAGTGGATACCGATTACCTGGATCAATATGACCGAACCAAAAGAATTCCCTTGTGGCGGGATAGCCTGCGGATGAAATGAAACTTGAAACCATAATCGAAACCTGTGCAGAGCCCATTGTCGTATACGATAAGAACGGGTTGGCAACCTATGTAAATTCCGGGTTTGAACGGGTATTCGGCTGGCAGCGCCGGGAACTTCTGGGCAAACGGATTGACTTTGTCCCAGAAGATCAGGCATCACTGACCGGACAAGCAGTTGCCAGAGTTTTGGCAGGGCAAACTGTTTCCGGTATGGAAACCCGACGGACAACAAAGCATGGGCAGATGATCCATGTGAGGTTGAGTGCCGCACCCCTAAAAGATGAGACCGATACTTTTGACGGAATGGTTGTCACCCTCCAGGATATAAGTGATCTGGTAGCGTCCCGGCAGGAGGCCCAGGCGGCAAACCGGGCCAAAGGACAATTCCTCTCCAATATCAGCCATGAGGTCAGAACCCCCATGAACCATATCATGGGAATGCTTGACCTTTTGCTGGCTACCCGGCTGGATGAGGAACAGCAGGAGTTCTTGGAAATTTTGCAAAAAAGTGCAACTTCCCTCATGGCTGTGGTCAATGACATGCTGGATTATTCGAGGATCCAGGCGGGAAAAGTGGACTGCGACCACATTGGATTTGATTTGCGGACCCTGGCTGAAACCATAACCGCCCCCATGGGGCTGAAATCTGCGGAAAAGGGATTAAGGTTTAGCCTCATCGTCCATCAGCTTGTTCCCTCCCTGCTGGTGGGAGATCCCGGGCACCTGCGCCAGGTATTGGTCAACCTTTGTTCCAATGCTGTTAAGTTCACGGAAAAAGGGGGGATAAAGGTCAATATTTTTCTTGAAAGAGAAGATGACCAGACCGCTGATATCCTGTTTGAGGTCATTGACACGGGGATCGGGATTGCCGCCGATCAGATCCAGTCGATATTTGATTCTTTTGTACAGGCGGATGGGTCAGCCACCCGTAAATACGGGGGGTCGGGTCTTGGACTCAGTATTTCAAATAGACTGGTTCAGCTGATGGGCAGTGCCATTGAGGTCAAAAGTCTGCCGGGCAAAGGGAGCACTTTTTTTTTCACCCTCTCTTTTGATAAACAGGCTGTTGGGGTTAAAAAAAAGATTGCGGTTCCCGTATCTTTTCAGGGTAAAAAAATTTTGCTGGTGGATGAAAATCCAATGGATCGTCGGGTGTTTAAAACCCTGAGCAAAGATTGGGACTGCCTGTTTGACGAGGCCGACACCCCGGAAGCTGCCCTTGAAAAATTAAAGGGCGCCACCGACAAGAATCCGCCCTTTGATATCATCGTGTTGAACATGGACCTGCCGGGAATGGGGGGCGAGTTGCTGGCCAAGACAATAATGGGGTTTCCCTGGGCCATGGATATTCTTATTATAATGCTGGCATCTTTGGGAAAACCAGGAGATGTGGTAAGACTCAGGAAGCTGGGGCTGAACGGATATCTTTCCAAACCCATCAAACCTTCGGAACTCTATGATTGTATTGCCACCGCCATGGCGGTTAAATATCGGGGCCAAAAGCAGATGATCACCCGGCATCTTTTACAGGAGAATAAAAAGCAGCAGGTCAAGATTCTTTTGGTCGAATCCGGCCGGGCCATCCGGAAATCCATCCTTAATATCCTGAACAAATCAGGGTATAGCGCAACCTCAAAAACAGATCTGGGCAGCGCTTTTAAGGCATTTCAGACAGGCGCTTACAATCTGGTTCTTCTGGATATTGACCTGTCGTCAAGTATGGACATGGTTCAAACCATGCGCCAGTATGAAAAACAAGAAAAAATGGGTTGGGTTCCCATTATTGCCATGGCCGAAAACCCAGGGGAGAATCAGGCAAAGGGGCTGCATCGGGTATCCATGGACGCATGCCTGTCAAAACCGATACTTCCTGCCGATTTGATCAAGGCAATCGAAACCTGGACCTGGCAAAATGAAGGGTTTTTAAGGGCCCATGTGGGCGGGTATTCCCGGATAAAATCAAAAAAAAACCAGGGGATTGTGTTCAATCTTAAGGTTGCCCTTGAAAGGGCAATGGACGACAAAAAGTTTCTTGAAATGCTGGTAAATGAATTTGTGGCAACCCTCCCCGAAAAGATAGAGGCCATCCGGAAAGCTGTGTTCAAAAAAGATACAGAGGCGGTGATCACAGCGGCCCAGTCTTTGAAAGGATCATCGGGCAATATGGGGGCGGACACGATCAAAGAGGCTGCCCAGGCCATTGAAACAATGGGGGAGGCCGGTGACCTGGGCCTGGCTGGAAACAGGATCACGCAATTGGAAAATGAATCGGGCCGGTTTAAAGAATATGTAAACACGATTAAATGGAGTGAGGTATGAAAATACTGATTGCAGAAGATGATTTTGTTTCAAGGCTTCTGGTCAAAAAAGCGGTAACCAAAATCGGACATGAGGTCATTGTTGCTGAAAACGGGCAGCAGGCATGGGAGGCCTTTCAGGAACATGAACCGGATATGGTTATTTCCGACTGGATGATGCCGGAAATGGACGGGCTTGAATTGTGCAGAAGAATCCGGAAATCCGATAAAAAAACCTATTCTTATATCATTCTGCTGACGGCAAAGGATAAGACAACCGACCTTGTGGAAGTGTTTGATGCAGGAGCCGATGATTATATTATCAAGCCATTTAAACCCGACGAACTCAGGTCCCGGATCAAAAGCGGGGAACGGATCACCAGTTTGGAAAGCCGGCACCACGCGCTCCAGGAAACGCTTTTGGTAAAAAATAAAAAATTAGATGAGACCCTCCAGGCGTTAAAGGAGACCCAGGCCCAGGCCATGCAGTCTGAAAAGATGGCCTCCATCGGCCAGCTGGCGGCAGGCGTGGCCCACGAGATCAACAACCCCATCGGTTTTGTCGGCAGCAACCTGGAGGCGCTTTCCGATTATCTCAAAGACTATAATACCCTGCTGGGTCATTACCAGGTCCTGGCAGCCGCCCTGGGAAAGGCCGGGGCAGACAGCGGCCCTGGGACGGTCAAAACTCTTCTGGACACGATTCTCCAGTTTGAGGAAAAGATTGAAATTGAGTATCTGAAAGAAGACATTCCTGAATTGCTCAAAGATTGCGCCGAGGGCACCTCCCGGGTGGGTAAAATTGTGGCGGATTTGAAAAATTTTGCCCACCCGGGCAATGACAAGCAGATGCTCATGGATGTGAACAAAGGGTTGGAATCCACCCTGAATGTCGTGGCAAACGAGGTCAAATACAAAGCAGTTGTGACAAAGGATTTCGGTCAGATTCCCATGGTTGAGGCCTGGCCCCAGAAATTGAACCAGGTCTTTATGAATATCATTATCAATGCCGCCCAGGCTATTTTGGAAAAAGGTGAAATCCGCATCAAAACCTTTGTTGAAGGAAAGGATGTGAAAATTACGATTTCCGATACCGGCTCCGGCATTTTACCGGAAAATCTGTCCAAAATTTTTGATCCTTTTTTTACCACCAAGGCGGTTGGCAAGGGTACCGGGCTTGGCATGAACATCGCCTATAATATCATCAAAGAGCACAAGGGAAAAATTGAGGTTGACAGCCAAATGGGCAAGGGCACCTGCTTTACCATTACCCTGCCCGGCAAATAGGAGGACCCTTTCCGGTCAGTAGGCCCCTAGTTTCATTTCGTAATAGACCATTCCATTGGCCGAATCGGCAGTGTTCTTTATCTCCATTATCCTGCACCGAGTGTCGGGGGTGTACAGGGTAATGGCGGCATTGGGGCCGGATATCTTTGTGCCGGACCGGATGTTTTTGCCCACCTTCACCTGGGCCAGGGGTGTTTTTCTGGCGGTAAACTCCAAAAGGCGCTTTTTTTCATCGGCCAGGGCCAGATTCAGGGTTTCAAATTCTTTGATCCTCTTTTGCTTTTGGTGAATTTCCAGGGCAATGGCATCCTGGCGTTCAAATTGGCGGGTTATTTTTTCTTCTGCCTGGGCGGCATCTATTTTAAGCTGGCTTGCCACCTTTTTTACTTTCTGGTAGGCGGCCATATTTCCCGAGGCTTTCAGGTCACCTATTTTGCTTTCTATTTTTCGCAATTCCAATTGGGCCCGGTCCTGAACATGGGCATGTTGTGATATTTCCCCATGGAGGGCCTGGTCTTCTGTTTCAAGGGCTGAAATTTCTTTTTTCAAGAGGGCTGCCGCCTCAAAATGGCCCTTCATTTCGGCGTCCACCCCTGCCACAAGGGTGTTGGTGTGTTCATCCACCCCCACAATAAGTTTTGCCGGACTGGAGGCGTCTGTTCCTATGGTTCCCGCATCTATGCCCATGTTGGCCGATATCCGGGAGGCGATTATGACCCCGTTGGTATTGATGCAGGCCCCTGAAAGATGGATGATTGAATCCATGATTTCCCGTTGAACGATGAGATCGCCAAAGGCATTGATCGTTGAATTGTGAATGTATTTGGCCTGGACCGATCCTTTTACCTTGACCAGTTTGGTATCCACTATCCCGAAAGAGACATTCAGATCCCCGGTCAAGTCAATTTCAGCCCCTTCTATTGCTTTGGCGGTCAAAGAGGCCCCTTTTACCTTGAACCCCTGTTTGACAACCCCTTCCACCACAACATTTCCGTCAAATATAACATTTCCTGTTTCAAATCCCAGATCCCCTTTGATTTTCAGCTCCGGGCAGATGGTGACCTTGCCCATGGCGTCCAGGTGGGGCTGGCCGTCAATCTGGGCATATATTTTGTTTCCATCCTCGGAAAGCCTTGTGCCGGGGCCTGCTTCAAAGGCTCTGTCCATAGGCTCTCGCACCAAAATTTCATGGCCGGTTACATCAATGCCGGGGGTTCCCTTTTTCGGGGGAATTCTGGCCGCCAGAAATGCATTCTCTTTTGCAAAGGGGATTTCTCCCCTGTCCCTGAAATTGATGCTGCCATCTTCGCTGACCTTGCCGATATGGCGAAAATCTGTGGGAAAATGGTATTTAATGACGGCGTCTTCGGGCAGGACAGGCGCCGTGCCCTGGGCAATGACAAAGGGTTTGCCTTCAGGAGAGGCCGAGGAGAGCCAGGAATTTATGGCCATATCATCTTGAATGCCATGGGTGATAGTGTGCCAGAATAAAAAAGACTTGATAAGGGTCAGGTCCAGGATCCGGGGGTCTGATTGTTTGATGTGGATAGAGGCCTGGGACCTGTCCGGGGAGAGGGTCAGCTGGAGGTGTTTGTCCAGATATTGTTGAAATTCTTTTCCAAACAGGTTCATCCCGGCAGCAGTGCTCTGGTGGAGCAGCATCTGAATAGCCGGTAAAAGGGATTGGGTCAGGTCTACAAATTGTTTTTCCTGGCCGGCCCGGTAAAGCATATCCCTGTAATACAGCGGGTTCAGCTCAATAGCGTGCCGGAAGGCTGCGGTCTCAAGAATCAGTTTGATTTGATCTTTCATCCGTATAAATTCCGCACCCAGCCCCCTGGAAGACAATTCAACTCCCTTTGATTCCAGAATCTCCTGAAGGGAAACAATTTTGTCCGGGTTGATACTTTTTTTTTCGGCAGCCAGTTTTGATTCCAGAATTCGGATCTGTTTTTTGCGCTTTTCCATCTGGGCCAGATCCAAGGCTTCCTGGCGTTTGAAATTGCTGGCGATCTGGAACAATTGTTTGTTCTGGCGATGGGTGATTTTGAGTAAATTTTTTGATTTCAGGGCTGCCTGATATTGCTGGCAGCAGTTTTCGACCTGGCCGATCAGGTCTTCGTCCTCAAAGGGCAGGGTAAGGCAGGAATGGATCTGGGCCGTATTGATGGCGGAAACCATGGTTTCCAGATAGGCTGCATCTGCCATGAGAATGCGGAGGGTTTCAGGAGATGCCTCCCTGGCCTTCAACAGAATCTGGTCCCCCTTCATTTTCGGCATGGCATAGCTTGAGAGGATCAGGGCATAGGGAGCGCTTCCGGCCTCTTTCAGAGCCCCAAGGCCTGCGGCCGAGGTGTCAAAGCAGTGGACCTCAAACCCCCTGGCTGTCAGGAGGGCCTCCAGCCTGGACCTCATGGATTCCACGGCTTCAATCACCAATATTTTGAGATCGCGTTTTTCGACGGGAATGTCTCCTTTCTATGGTTTCCGGTTACAGGTTCAGGGTCTGATGGGTGATTTGTTTCGGGCTGTCCGGGTTTTGGGAGTCAATTTCCATGAATTTGGACATGCCCACATCATTTTGAAGGATGGTGGATGCCATGGTTCCCATGATTTTGGTTCCCCTGTAAAGTTTTTTATTGACCTTGAGCATGGGAATGGCGTCTTCTTTTTCCAGCCGTCGGGTTGCGCCGTCTC
>VMSR01000136.1 GCA_013792075.1 Desulfobacula sp. | reverse complement strand
CCGGCGATGCCGCCGCCAACCACCATGGCTTTGTCAATGATGGTGATCCGCTTGTCATGCAGGGGGCCCAGGGTGGACACCCGTGCCACTGCCATTCGGATGAGATCCTTGGCCTTGGCCGTTGCCTGTTCGGGTTCATGGAAATGCATCCAGGCGTCCTGGTTTCTGATGTTTGCCATTTCAAACAAGTACTTGTTCAATCCTGCATCCTCCAGGGTGTCCATGAAAATTCCTTCATGGGTCTTGGGGGTACAGGAGGCCACGACCACCCGGTTGAGCTTATGTTCATCAATGAGTTCCTTGATGGACACCTGGGTATCCTGGGAACAGGTAAACAGGTTCTTTCCGGTATAGACTACATTGGGAAGGTTTTTGGTATAATTTTCCACCTCATCCACATCAATGACCCCGGCAATATTAATGCCGCACTTGCAGACAAAGACCCCGATCCTGGGCTCTTCCCCCAGGACATCCCTTTCCTGGGTCTTTACCACGGTCCGGGTCAAGGTATGCCGGGCTGCTGCCAGATGGATACCGGCAGCCCCTGCCGCTCCCGAGGCTTCGGTGACAGACGAAGGGATATCCTTGGGTCCCTGGAAAGTCCCGGACACAAAAACACCGGGTCTGGATGTTTCCAAAGGGGTAAAGGTATTTGTTTTCACAAAATTGTACTTGTCCAGTTCCACGCCCATGCGGTTGGCAAGGTCGACGCTTTCCTTGGGAATGGTCAACCCCACGGACAGAACCACCATGTCAAAGACCTCCTGGTGCATCACCCCTTCTTCATCGGCATAATTCAGGACCAGGTTGTCCGTGCCCGGCTCTTCGACCACGGAATGGATGCGCGACTTGACAAACCTCACCCCTTCCTGGTCTGCCGCCCGATTGTAATATTTTTCATAATCCTTCCCGAATGTCCGCATATCCATATTGAAGATGGCGGCATCCAGTTCTTTTTCCGAATGTTCCTTGGCTATCATGGCATCCTTGATGGCGTACATACAACAGACCGAGGAACAATATCCGTTTCCGCAGCGATTGGTGTCCCTGGAGCCGATACACTGGAGCCAGGCAATCTTTTCCGGTTCCTTTTCATCTGAAGGACGGACCAGATGCCCCATGGTGGGACCGCCGGCCGACAAAATCCTTTCAAACTCAAGGGAGGTCATGACATTCTTGGACCGCTTGTACATATAGGTGTCATCCAAGCCTGACGGGTCAAAGGTGGTAGCACCGGTGGTCATGATAACAGACCCGACATTCAAATCCCGGATCTTTGGCTGCTGGTCATGGTCAACCGCCCCTGCCAGACACACCTCCACGCATTGGTAACACTCGGAACAGATACCGCAGGATAGACACCGGGCAGCTTCTCTGTCAATGGCTTCCTTGGCAAGGCCTAGGGTCACTTCTGCAAAATTGCCTTCCCTTTTCGCAACAGAAATCTTTTCAGGTTTTACCCGGGGCAGCTTGGGAACATTGAGAATATCGGGTTTTTCAAACTCATAACTTTTTTCCCTGCCTTCTGACAGATCCAGGCCATTAATAAACCGATGCATGCTTTCTGCCGCTGTCTTACCGGAAGCGATGGCATCCACCACGGATTTGGGGCCGTAAAAGGCATCGCCTCCTGCAAACACCCAGTCAATAGGGGTCTGTAAGGTGACAGGATCTGCCTTATACCCGCCGGGCGGGGTCAGACTGATGCCTTCTTTTTCGGCAAAGGCAAGTTCCCCTGACTGGCCGATGGCCACAATCACGGTGTCGGCTTCGTGGGACGTCAGTTTGCAGTCGTCAAACTTCGGGCTAAACCTTCCGTTTTCATCAAATACTGCCGTACACTCCTGGAAAGACACCTCTTCCACCTTACCGCCGGTTCCGTAAAAACCGATGGGGCCCAGGGAGTTGACGATCTTTACCTCTTCTTCCAAAGCTTCTTCAATTTCATAATCCCAGGCCGGCATTTCGTCCCTTTTTTCCAGGCAGACCATGGTCACATCGTCGGATCCCAGACGTCTTGCTGTCAGGGCTACGTCAACGGCCACATTACCACCGCCGATGACCACCACCTTGCCGGAAAGCTTTGCGGCCTTGCCCATGGCGGCATCTCTCAGGAAATTGGTTCCCTTGAGCACCCCTTCAAGGTCTTCGCCTTTGACCCCAAGCCCCCTGGAACCGTGGAGTCCGGTTGCCATGAATACAGTGGCATATCCGTCTTTCTTCAGGCTTTCAAGACTAATATCTTTTCCAAATTCAACAGAGGTTTTAATCTCAACCCCCAATCGTTCAATCACTGCAATCTCTTTTTCCAATTCTGCCTTGGGCAGCCGGTATTCAGGAATCCCCACGGCCATCATTCCGCCCTTTACCGGCAGTTTTTCAAATATGGTCACCCCATACCCTTTTTGGGCCAGGTAATAGGCCGCGGTAAGACCTGCAGGTCCCGATCCCACAATGGCAATTTTTTCGTCTCGTTTTTCGGCAATTTCCGGTATCCAGGGGTCTTGTCCTTCCAGGTCCAACTCTGCCAGATACCGATGAAGGTATTGGATGGCCAAAGGCTGATCCGCATCCCCCCTGGTGCAAACCGCTTCACAGGGGTGATGGCATACCCGTCCGCAGGAACCGGGAAACGGATGTTCCTGTTTAAACAATTTTAAGGCTTCGTGGTATTTTCCCTGGTTCATCAGGGCGATAAATCCCTGGATGGACACGTGTGCCGGACAGGTTGCCTTACACGGGGCTATAGATCTTTTGGATATGCCGTAGGCACCGGGGATTGCCTGTTCATATTGTTTAAAGATGGCTTTACGAGGCGCCAGTCCCTGGTTGTGTTCACTGGGGGTGTCCACGGGGCAGACCTTGGTACATTCGCCGCAGGAGGTACACTTTGATATATCAACAAACCGCGGGTTCTCTTTAACTTTGGCCGTGAAATTTCCCTGTTCACCATCCAGTTCCAAAAGTTCGGTATTCGTTAACAACTCAATATTCAGATGCCGGCCGACCTCGACCAGTTTGGGTGAAATAACTCACATGGTACAGTCATTGGTTGGAAATGTCTTGTCCAGCCGGGCCATCATACCCCCGATGGCGTATGATTTTTCAACCAGATAGACATAATACCCAGAATTGGCCAAATCGATGGCAGACTGCATTCCTGCAATTCCGCCGCCAAGCACCATGACCGCGCCTGCAAGGTCTTTGTTGGGTGTCAAACTTTGCGTCATTATCTAAACCTCCTAACCGTTTATTATAGCCTCATTAATTTTAAGCTATGGCCCGGGACAACAAAATTGCTCCCGGGCAAAGGGCTGAAACAAAAAACCCGCTCCATACAAAGTTTCAATGGACCGGGCATTCACCAGGAAAAGAAGGATTGCGGCCAAAGGTCAGCAACCGGGCGAAAAAAAAATCGGCTCCATTGCACCCGGAAATAAAAATTCCCGGATCCAAAGCCGACTTTCGTCTATACGCTCGGTTGGACCGACAGATACTGCCGGTCATTTGTATGATATCAGTGCAGTTCAACTGCATAATATTGTAAAAATCTATTTGGCACCTCTTCTTAACTCTGCAAAAAGGCCTGGTGAATCAAACTGCCGTATTATTAAAGAAGGATACCCGTCAAAGCCAAGTTTTTGGGCCAGTCTAAATTCAAACACAAATAACCGTTTAATAGGCCCCAACATCAACCATATGATTTTCAAGGTACCATACTATTATAATTCTCCACCTCTAAGTAGAAAAATGGTATTTTTTTGTCAAGAATTATTTATTTTGCTCCATCCGCAAATCAACCCAAACCCCTTGTCCTAAATTTTTCCCGACAAATCCCGTATTTCCAGGAAAAGATGAAAATTTTAGAAATAATTATATTAACTATAATTTCTAACTTTTCCAGACCTATGGTTTCTCCTTCCCATATGATGTTAAAGAAACCCTGGACCCTTTTTTTATTCCAAAAACAAATAAAGGGTCATTGATTTTTTTTAAGATTCCCCCCTTGTTCAAGGGCCTGGTTGGTGGCATTCCAGGGGGCAATTTTTACCAGTAGAATCATACCGGGAATGGCAATCACGGCACAGGCCAGATAAAAAATATCCCAGCCAAGGTATTTGGCCATATACCCTGTAATGGATGCTGCAAACACCCCTGGGACCGCCATAAGGCTTGTCAAAAGGGCATATTGGGTTGCGGTAAACCGTTTGTTGGTCTGGATGGCCATATAGGTGGCATAGGCTGCCTGGCCAAGCCCCGTGGCAAAGAATTCAAACCCCACAACGCCTCCCAACAGCACCTGGCGATAGTCTATCCACAAGGAGGAGGTGTGATCCACCATGACCAGGCATGCAAACAAAGCCGTTGACACGGCCTGGAGAATGCCAAACACCCACAGGGATTTTGCAATGCCCAGCCGGATCATAATGGACCCCCCCAAAAGCACCCCGCCAAAAAGCCCGAACATGCCGATACCCTTTACAATGACAAAGTATTCGGTTTTTGAAAATCCCATTTTCAGGATAAAGGGAATGGTCATGGCGCCTGCCATATTGTCCCCAATTTTATACAAAAGGATAAACAACAGCACCAGAAGAGCTCCGTGACGTTTGAAAAACTCCATAAAGGGCTCCACAACGGCCTCCTTCAACGACCGGGTCGGACCTTTTTCCACATCAGGTTCGCCAACCAAAAGGCAGGTGACAATACCGATTCCCATCATCAATGCCAGCAGAAGATGGATACTGCCCCATGAAAGTCCCCATTGGGTGAGCAGGGAAAGACCTACAGAAACATACATGCCCAGCCGCCAGGCATTCATCCAGACCCCCGTGCCAAACCCCAGTTCATCGCTGGTCAAATATTCCCGGCGGAAGGCATCCAGGGCAATATCCTGACTCGCCCCGAAAAAATTGATCGCCAGGGCCATAACCACTATCCAGACAAGGGATGTGGACGGATCAAATTGCCCCATCACTGCAATGCTGATCAAAAGCCCGATCTGGGCAATAAATATCCATCCCCTTCTCCGGCCCAGAAATCCGGGCACATATCCATCCATCAAAGGAGACCAGACAAACTTCAGGGTATAGGGCAGACCCAGTGCTGAAAAAAGGCCGATGGTTGCCAAATCCACATTTGACTCGGTCATCCATAATTTTAAAACATCCTTGATGATATAAAAGGGAAAACCTGAGGAAAATCCGAAAAAAAACATGACCAGCATTTTCCAGGATAACATGGTATGAAAAATCTGGGCCGAGGACGGACGCGAATGTTGGTTCATGTTAGGGGAATATCCTGGGAAAAGGGTTTACAAGGTCAAAGGGTGATTTCAAAATCGTAGGGAACGGCAAAACAATCAATGGAATGGTGATTGTTCTTTAAAAAGCGGGTGCACTCGTTTACGATGGCGTCCATTTCATCGTCGGAGCGGTCCTGATTCAAATGGATCAGACCCAGTCGTTTGACACAGGCCTTTGCAGCAAAATCCAGGACATCGGGGATGGACGAGTGCCCCCAGCCGGTCTTTCTGGCATATTCATCATGGGTATACTCGGCATCATGGAGCAAAAGGTCGGCATTTTCTGCAAATTTGATATAGTCTTCCACCTTCCGGCCCTGGGGATGGGAGAACCCAAGTTCATTATCGGTTAAAAAAACGAACCGGTTCCCATCCTCTGTGAACCGGTACCCCATACTCCCTTCGGAATGGCTTGTGGGAATCATATCAATGGTCAGGGAACCGATCTGAAAACTACCGTTTAAAGCGGGATCAAACCGGATATCGGCTTGCAGATCCGCAAGTTTAACCGGAAAAAAGGGGGGCTTTAAAACCTGCTCCAGCACGCCTTTTGTATCAATACCCGCAAAGGTTCTATCCTGAAATACCACCCGGGTTTTGCTGTACAGAAGGGGTTTGAAAAATGCAATCCCAAGGATATGGTCCCAGTGGGTATGGGTCAGCAGAAGGGTATAGGCAGATTTTTTCCGCCCAAGCAAGGATTTTCCCAGGCGGCGGATTCCGGTTCCGGCGTCAATAATAACAATCTGCCCTGTTTTCGCGTGAATCTCAATACAGGTAGTATCCCCGCCATACTTGACATATTGCTTTCCCGATACAGATATTGATCCCCTGGAACCCCAGCATTTAACAAACATGATTCTCCTGTATCATACCCAAAGATTAGAATCTATCCAAAAATGATTTTTATAGCATCATATGAATCACCATAGAAATCAATATTTTTTTTATTCGACGTCAAATTATTGGGTCCCAAGACCCTTATTTCACAGTAAAAAAATCCACTTCATTTTCTGTTTACTGGTAATTTTTTAAATCGGATTAAAACTGGTTTGAACTTACCAAACTTTTTACAGGCCAGATATTGACAATTTGCGTAATTTTGCTTAGGAAAAATAGAAATATAATTCGTAATAGTAAAACTAACATTTACCCGAAATTAAGGATTCTCATATGGCACAGCTTATCGCAGACAGAAGAGATGTGGACTTTGTATTGCACGAACAGATTGGGATGGTTGACCACCAACTATTTGAAGAATTTAATAAAAAAACCGTTGACCTGATTGTTTCCGAAGCCAGAACCCTTGCCATCAAAGAGATTCTACCCACCTTCAAAGATGGGGATGAGATCGGGTGCAAGCTGGAGAATGGAAAGGTCACGGTTCCTGACTCGTTTAAACGGGCCTGGAAACTTTATTGTGAAGGAGAATGGTTGGCCATGTGTGACGACCCTGCCGTCGGAGGCCAGGGCATGCCCAAAACTATTGGGTGTGCCGCCCTTGAATACATGGTGGGTGCCAATTCTGCTTTTATGCTCTATTACGGAATGACCCATGGGGCGGCAAAGCTGGTGGAAGCCTTTGGAGATAAGACCCAGCAAAAATTATATATGAAAAAAATGTTTGCAGGTCAATGGGGCGGCACCATGCTCCTCACCGAGTCCGAGGCCGGATCCGACGTGGGGGCCCTGACCACCACAGCTGTCAAACGAGCGGACGGCACCTATACCATCCAGGGGGCCAAAATTTTTATCTCCGCAGGAGAGCATGACCTGTGTGAAAACATCATCCACCCGGTCCTGGCCAGAATCGAAGGGGCACCCGCTGGAACCAGGGGAATTTCCCTGTTTCTGGTCCCCAAATTTCGGGTGAACGACGACGGCAGTCTGGGGGAATTTAACAACGTGGTCTGCACAGGACTTGAAGAAAAAATGGGCATCCACGGCAATGCCACCGCCTCCCTTTCCCTGGGGGAAAAAGGAGAGTGCATCGGAACTCTGCTGGGAGAAGAAAACAAGGGCATGCCCGCAATGTTCAAGATGATGAATGAAGCCCGGGCCTTTGTGGGCATGCAGGGATTTGCCGTGGCGTCCGCATCCTATATGTATGCCCTGGAATATGCCAGGACCCGAATCCAGGGAAAGCACCTGACCGCAGGCAAGGATGCATCGGCCAAAAACGTCGCCATTATCCAGCACCCGGATGTCAAACGCCAATTGCTCAACATGAAAGCCTATACCGAAGGCATGCGGTCTTTGCTCTATTATTATGGAAAATGCTCGGACATCGTCCATACCACCGAAGATGAGATATTAAAAAATGAAACCGCTGCGTTGATAGAAGTCTTAACCCCCATTGTCAAAGGCTATGTCACGGACAAATCCCTGGAAGTTTGCTCCCACGGGGTACAGATTTACGGCGGATATGGGTACGTGAAGGAGTTCCCCGTGGAGCAGCTCATGCGGGATTCCAGAATTTTCATGATCTATGAAGGCACCAACGGCATCCAGGCCATGGACCTTCTGGGCCGCAAGCTTTCCATGAACCAGGGACGCTCTTTTGCGTATTTTTTAGCCCAGATTAAAAAGACCATCAAGGATGCCAAAGAGATAGAGGGCGTTGAAGACCTAACCGCCAAAGTTGACCATGCCGTATCCCGGCTGGAAACCCTGGCAAAGGTCATTGGAGAGCGATCCAGGTCAGACCAGGTTTTAAATGCCTATGCCTTTGCCCATCCATTTCTGGAGGTCACTGGCGATGTCACCTTTGCCTGGATGCATTTGTGGCGGGCCGGCATTGCCGCCGTAAAACTTGCCAAAAAAGTGGGAAGTCTCGACAAACAAGCTGTTGCTGCAAAAGCTGCCCAAAACAAGGATGCTGCCTTTTATGCAGGACAACTGGCAACCGCCAAATTTTTTATTTCTACCCTTCTGCCCCAGGCCTATGGTAAGATGGATGCCATCCTGGAAGGGGACAGTTGCGTAGAGGATATGCAAGAGGTTTCCTTTGGTTAAAAAGAATAAAAACTAGGGCGGACAAATGCTTGATTACATAAAAAAAAGCCTGTTAACCGGTGTGGGACTGGCCCTGAGATCCAAGAGCGAAATCGAGGAACTGGCAAAGGAATTTGCCGAACAATCAAAGATGGACCAGACAGAGGCAAAACAATTTCTGGATGAGTGCCAGCAGAAATATGAAAATGCCAAATCCGGCCTGGACAAAAAAATGGAGACGATCGTTGAAAAAATACTGAAGAAGCTGGATTTACCAACCCGGTCAGACATCAAAGCCCTGAACCAGAGGATTGACAGCCTGACCGAGCAACTCTCCAAACAAAAAAACAAATAGCCCCGGCTTTTTTATGCTCAGCATCAAGACCACCGGCAGAGTTGGCAAACGCTATCGGCATCTGATCCGATACCAGCAGATCCTTGGTATTATTTTCAAATGAAGAACTTGGCCCGACCTTCATAAAAATGGGCCAGGTTCTTTCCTCCCGACCGGATCTGATCCCCGTGGATCTGACCTCGGAACTTGCAAAACTCCAGAACAGTGTTCCCTGTTTCGGATTTGATCAGGTCACCCACATCATTGCCTCGGAATTTGGCAAACCCCATACTGAAGTTTTTAGTCAGATTGATGAAACCCCCTTTGCCTCAGCATAAATTGATATGGCTTTTGGTGGCGATCATCCGCAAAGGGCGACTTTAGCGGCGTCTGCCAGCCAAATTAGCGTCCATCCTCATAGGGGTACCAGTCTGAATCCCTTAGCCGGCCCACCTTCAGGATCAAAATTTCATTGTTAAGGGTATTAAATACAATTTTCCGGCCCAATTGTCCTCCCACATCCTCTGAACTGATTTTTATCTGTTTCTGGTTTAAAATATTCCTGGCAGTCTTCACATTATCTTCCCCGATGTCCCGGGGGCAAGAGGCGGGGTTATGAGCACCCCCGAATAACTGGGCTTCCAGGTTTGACAGATCGGACCCGTTTTCCAGCATCATCCGGATCAGGGTCACAACAGAAATATTGCCATACAAAGCGGTTGTCTGCTCGCCTGCATCAACCTGGGGAAACAAAAAATGATTCATACCGCCTGTCTTTCTGGTTCTGTCATAAAGACTCACAGAGACCGAAGATCCAAGCACTGTGGATATAACCGTGGGTTTTTCCGGCAAATATATATACCCGGGTTTTAAAAAATAATCCAAGGTAACGGGTTTTTGAGAATCGGTATTCATGGCAGTGTATTTTCTTTTGTTTTTATTGCAGTTTGTTTTATAACAATTCCCTTTCCATATCAAGCGGTAATGGTTAATAACCTTGCCAAGATTTGGTGTCTGTGATACTAATGGTCTTGTTACATCTGCTTATTTTATGGTGGAGTATTAATACCAAGAGATCTTAAGAATGGGGTATTAATGGGGAAAACTCAGACAATTCGCATCGGACATTTGAAAATAATTGATCACCTGATTATGGGCGACGCGGTTTTTCGGCTTGGGTCCGATGACGCCTCATTACAACGCGCTGCACTTGAAAACATTCCCATGAATTCATGGGAACAGATGGTTGACAGCTTGAGAAGAGGCGATATTAGCGGCGCATTTATAACAACTCCCCTGGCAATGGACCTGTTTGCCGCAGGACTTGATATCCGACTTTTAATGTTTGTCCACAGATCCGGCAGTGTAATGGTGAAAAACAAGAAAGCCGGCATTAAAAATCTTGGGGACTTAAAGGGAAAAACCGTTTTAATTCCCCATGAATTGTCTGTTCAGCATCTGCTGCTCCATAAGCTTCTGGGGGCAGCAGATTTAAGACTTTCCCCTCCCAATGCTCCCTGCACAACACCCGACGAAATCAGGATAGAAACAGCCAGCCCTTTTCTTGTGCCCCAAATGCTTAAAACCGACGAAGAGATGGATATCGGGGCCTGTATGGTTCCCGAACCCTATGGCAGCCAGGCCATAGCAGAGGGAGGGGCAGATATGTTTTGCACCTCTGACAGTCTGTGGAAGGATCATCCCTGTTGCGGATTTGTGATGCAAGCAGGCTTTTGCCAATCCCATGGAACGGCCATTCAAGAACTGGTTCGTCTTTTTTTACAGTCTGCCCAGCGCCTGGACTCCCAGACAGAAGACAAAATACTGGATTGCGCCCAAAACTTTCTGGGTCAAAAAAGAGATATTGCCAGACAAGCCCTTTGCAATAGCGGCATTGACTTTAATCCTCAAAAATTGTTGCCCGACAAGAAAAAACTGGATATCATTCAAACCTATATGAACAAAACCATGGGAATAATGCCCCGGACCATTGATCTGGATGCCTTTGTTAATGATGCCTATGCGATCAAGGCTGTAACGGAAATCAACCTGTGAAAATTGATATTGAACGGATAACCAAAGCATACCGCCGCCCCAAAACAACAGATTATATTGTGCTCAAGGACATTTCCTTTTCCATTGAAGCAGGCGACTTTGTGATTATTCTGGGTGAATCCGGGTGCGGGAAAACCACCCTTTTAAATCTTCTGGCAGGGCTTGAAAGCCCAACATCCGGTTCCATATGTGTGGATGGCCAGAAAATTTCCGGGATACACCCCTCCCGCTCCATACTCTTTCAGCAGCCGGCCCTGATTCCCTGGCTCAATGTGAAGGAAAACGTGGCCTATGGATGTAAAATAAGGGGGGACACAGAAGAACTGGACTACCGGGTAAATCAATTTCTTGAAATAATGGGGCTCGTTGGATTTTCCGAATCAAAACCCGGCCAGCTGTCCCTGGGCATGGCCCAGCGGGTCTGTCTTGCCCGGGCTCTGGTGGGGCACCCCAGGGCCCTTCTCCTGGATGAACCCTTTGCCTCCCTGGACACCTTTACCCAGGCCCATATCCAGGAAGAGCTGGTCAATCTATGGCTGTCAGAGCAATTTACAGCCGTATTTGTCACCCATGACATTGATGAGGCCATTTTCCTGGGAAATAAAATCATTCTCCTGGCAGGAGAACCTGCCAATATCACGGACACCTTTGAAATAAACGAAGACTATCCAAGAAACAGAAACCATCCCAGGTTTAAGGAGATACGGAGCAGAATCCTGAAACGATTCAAAAACGCCTACCTGGCCAAAAGAAGCATGCTGTGATATGGCCGCAAAAGGAGACACCATGGAAACCTGGTCTCGACGGAAATTTTTAAAAACCGCTGCTGCAACCTGCTCCGGCCTGGTGCTGCCCGGGATGGTTACAGCGCTTGCCAAGAATCCCCCCTTAAGGCTTGGGTATCTGCCCATAACCGATGCAACCCCGCTTCTTGTGGCCCACGGACTTGGCTATTTTGCCCAGGAAGGGCTTGAGGTTGAAAGGCCTGTTATGGTAAGATCCTGGAAAGTACTGACCGAATCCTTTCTGGCCGGGAAATTTGATTTAACCCATATGCTGTTTCCCATACCGGTGTGGATGCGATTTAAACAAAAGAACCCCGTAAAAGTGCTTGCCTGGGATCATACAAATGGCAGCGCCGTGACCGTCAGAGGCGATTCAGATATCTATAATTTTTTAGACCTTGGCGGCAAACAGGTGGCTGTGCCGTCCTGGTATTCCATGCACAACCTCATCCTGCAAATGGGCATCCGGACCCAGGGACTTGTCCCGGTGATAAAACCCCAGTCGGCCAAGCTTGCCCGAAACGAAGTCAACCTGTTTGTTCTATCGCCGCCGGACATGCCGACGGCCCTTCTGGGCAAAAGAATCGACGCTTTTATTGTGGCCGATCCTTTTAACGCCCTGGCCCAGGAAAAATTCAATGCCCGGATCATGAGATTTTCCGGAGACATTTGGAAAAACCATCCCTGTTGTGTTATTGTTGCTGCCGAAGCCTTTATTAACAAAAACACTATTGTGGTGCAAAAAGCCGTGAATGCCATTGTTCGTGCCCAGGCCTGGTGCCAGAAGAATCCAAAAGAAACCGCCCATCTGCTCAGCCGTGACGGCGAAAGATATCTTCCGGTTCCGGAATCTGTTCTGGCACGGGTTTTTGAAACCCCTAAAAAAACACAACTGGTTCATCCGGACTGGAATGTGGAAAGAATCGGTTTCCAGCCCTTTCCCTTCCCGTCCGCCACCCGTTTCATTGTGGAGCAGATGAAAAAAACACGGGTTGAAGGAAATACAGATTTTCTTGCATCCCTGGATGCCGGCAGCGCAACAGAGGAACTGGTGGATGATTCTTTTGTCAGAAAGGCCATGGATGAAATGGGCGGCATTCACACCTTTTGCGATTGTAACATCGAAGCACCTTTTACAAGGGAAGAAATTGTTGAAATCAACTAATCGATTTGTATATTCCAATTCCAGACAGGTTGGATTAAACTCGGTCTTCGGCCGAATGGAGTTTGGCTGGAAATATGAAATTATCGGCCTTGCCCTGTTTGCCGGCATCTGGTTGCTGGTGACCGGTTTTGTGTTTACCCGGCCCCAGTATTCTCAGTTCAGAGGATTTTTACCGGGCCCCACTCTGGCGGCTCTCATGGATGCATTCCAGGACAGCCGATTCTGGATTTCTGTTTTTTCAAGCCTTCGACGAATTCTTGTGGGAATTTTTCTGGCCGCAGTGATCGGATTCCCGTTAGGGATTCTCATGGGCTTTTATACCAAGTTCAGGGGCCTTTCCTACTCTCCCCTCCAATTTATTCGGATGATCAGTCCCTTATCCTGGATGCCCATTGCGCTGCTTTTATTTG